>JBMOMI010000281.1:0-4949 GCA_049325235.1 Actinomycetota bacterium
GTCGCTTCCGCCGTGCTGGACCGCCCGGCGCTGGCGGTCGTCGGCGTCGCGGTGGCCGGGGTCCCGGCGCTGTACCACGCCGGCCGCTCGGCGCTGCTCGGCCTGCAGCTGGACGCCGTCCGCGCCGCTCGGCGCGAGACGCTGGCCGACCTCGCCGCGGCCCGGCGGGCGCTGGCCGACCTCGAGGCCACCGTCCCGGTCGAGGCTCCCGAACCGGTCACGACCCGGCCGTTCGGCCTGGTCGACGCGCGCATCGACACCGGTGAGCTGCAGCGCATCTGGGACCTGGGCGAGGCGCCGGAGAGCACCCGCCCGCAGGTCACCGTCGCCGAGCCGCGGGTGCTCGTGGGGTTCCTCGGGGAGCGCGTCGAGCCCGGCCGCCCGCGGGTCGGCACGTTCGACGACCGGGTGTTCGACGCCATCGTCGCCGCCGAGGCGGACGCGATCACCCGCGCCCTGGAGCTGCCGGCACGTCGGGGGCGGCACGCCGCCGAGCTGCCGCTGGACGCCCCGATGGTGACCGGGCGGGACCTCGCCGACTCCCGCGCCGTGGGCACCCACCGGCCGGCGCTCGAGGTGGTGCGGCGCCGGGGCAAGCACGTGGCGTGACTACTTGTCGACGTCCCCGACGACGAAGAACATCGAGCCCATCACCGCGACGAGGTCCGCGACCAGGCAGCCCGGCAGCAGCTCGGACAGCACCTGCACGTTGTTGAAGGACGCCGACCGCAGCTTCAGCCGCCACGGGGTCTTGTCGCCGCGGGAGACGAGGTAGTACCCGTTGAACCCCAACGGGTTCTCCGTCCACGCGTAGCAGGCACCCTCCGGCACCCGGAGCACCTTCGGCAGCTTCTGGTTGATCGGCCCGGGTGGCAGTGACCGCATCCGGTCGGTGCAGGCGCGGGCCAGGTCGAGGGAGACGTGCACCTGCTCCAGCAGGCACTCGAACCGGGCCAGGGCGTCGCCCTCCGCGCGGGTCACGACGCGGCCCGGGCCGCCGGGGGCGAACAGCTCGCCGTAGGCGAGGTACGGCTCGTCGCGGCGCAGGTCGAGGTCGACACCGCTGGCCCGCGCGATCGGACCACTGACGCCGTACGCGACCGCGAGCTCGCGGCTCAGGACGCCGACCCCGCGGGTGCGCGCCCGCAGGATCTCGTTGCCGACGAGGAGCCCCTCGATGTCGGGCATCCGGCGACGCACCGTCTCGACGGCGGCGTCCACCCGGTCGAGCCAGCCGGCCGGGAGGTCCTCCTTCAGGCCGCCGACGCGGTTGAACATGTAGTGCATCCGGCCGCCGGACAGCTCCTCCATCACCGCCTGCAGCTCCTCGCGCTCGGTGAACGCGTAGAACATCGGCGTGATCGCGCCGAGCTCCAGCGGGAACGACCCGAGGAACATCAGGTGGTTGAGCACGCGGTTCAGCTCGGCGAGCAGGGTGCGGGCCCACACCGCCCGCTCGGGCACCTCCATGCCGAGCATCCGCTCGGTGGCCAGGACGACGCCGAGCTCGTTGGAGAAGGCACTCAGCCAGTCGTGGCGGTTCGCGAGCACGATGATCTGGCGGTAGTCGCGGGCCTCGAAGAGCTTCTCCGCGCCGCGGTGCATGTAGCCGATCACCGGCTCGGCCCGCACGACGCGCTCGCCGTCGACGACGAGCCGCAGCCGCAGGACCCCGTGCGTCGCCGGGTGCTGCGGGCCGATGCTGAGCACCATCTCGGCGGTCGGCAGCCGGTCCGGGTCGCTCCAGCCGTGTCCCTCCGGCTGTGCGGACCCGGCCCCCAGTCCGACGACGAGCTCGCGTTCCGCCACGACGGGGAGTCTGCCACCTCAGCCGCGGCCGCCGCGGTCTGCGACGATCACAGCATGGACCCGTTCGCCCCGCCCGGTGTGACCTGGACGCCGGTCTCGCCGCGACTGGCGACCGCCCGCCGCCTGGTGCTCGTCGTCGTCCTGGCGCTGGCCGCGCTCCCCGCGCTCGGGGTCGCGCTGCTGGCCGGCAGCGGCTGGCCGCTGCTCGGCCTGCTGCCGGTCGTCGGCGTCGGGGCGTGGCTCTGGTGGCTGATCGCCCGCCAGGTCAGGGCGTGGGGCTACTCGGAGAGCGAGGACGACCTGCTGATCCGCAAGGGCGTCATGTTCCGGTCGATGGTGGTCGTGCCCTACGGCCGCATGCAGTACGTCGACGTCCAGGCCGGCCCGCTGGACCGCAAGCTCGGCATCGCGAAGGTGCAGCTGCACACCGCCAGCGCCAGCACCGACGCGGTCATCCCCGGGCTGCCGCCCGAGGAGGCGGCCCGGCTGCGTGACCGGCTGGCACGCCGCGGTGAGGCTCGGCTGGCCGGCCTGTGAGCGAGGCCACGTGGCACCGGCTGCACCCGGTCACCCCGGTCGTGCGCAGCTGGAAGGTCATCGCCGTCCTGCTGGTCATCTACCTGCAGCAGCAGG
This sequence comes from Actinomycetota bacterium, assembly GCA_049325235.1. Taxonomy (GTDB): domain Bacteria; phylum Actinomycetota; class Actinomycetes; order Actinomycetales; family SCSIO-59966; genus SCSIO-59966. The sequence goes on from JBMOMI010000281.1 coordinate 2,443, forward strand.
GGGACGAGCTCTTCGCGGGCGGGGGCCTGCCCGGTCGCACGGAGCTGCTCGTCTCCGTCGGGGTGCTGGTCGTCGGCACGCTGGTCGGCGTCGCGTACTCGGCGCTGTCCTGGCGCATGACCCGGTACCAGGTGGACGACGAGGCCGTGCACCTGCACAGCGGCGTCCTGTTCCGGCAGCAGCGTCAGGCCCGACTGGACAGGCTGCAGGCGGTGGACGTCGTCCAGCCGCTGCTCGCGCGGCTCCTCGGCCTGGCGGAGCTGCGGCTGGAGGTGGCCGGCGGGGCCGGGTCGGACGTCAAGCTGGCCTACCTCAAGGAGGCGGACGCGCAGCGGCTGCGCAACACGCTGCTCGCCCGGGCGGCGGGCGTGCGGTACGACACCGAGGAGGCGCCGGAGGCGCCTGAGCGCGAGGTGCTCACGGTGCCGGTCGAGCGGCTGCTGGCCTCGCTGGTGCGCAGCGGGACGACGGTCGGTCTGGTGGTCGTCGTCCTCGGCCTTGCGGTGGCGCTCGGCGGCTTCCGGCAGTTCGCGGTGCTGCCGGCGCTCGCGCCCGCTGCAATCGCCTTGGTCGCGGCGTACTGGACCCGGTTCAGCCGGGAGTTCAACTTCCGGGTCGCCGTCTCGCCGGACGGCGTCCGGCTCCGGCACGGCCTGTTGGAGCAGCGGGCACAGACCGTGCCGCCCGGGCGGGTGCAGGCCCTGCGGATCAGCCAGCCGCTGCTGTGGCGGCGCCCGGACTGGTGGCGCGTGCAGATCAACGTCGCCGGGTACGGCGGCGGCGGCGCGGGGGAGGGGGCCGGTACCGAGAACGTGCTGCTGCCGGTGGGCCCGCGGCAGGACGCCGTCGCGGTGCTGTCCCTGGTGCTGCCGGATCTCGGGGCGGCGGACGCGGTCACGACGATCGACGACGGGCTCAGCGGCATGGCCGGCGAGCGGGGCTGGGTCGTCGCGCCGCGCCGGTCGCGGTGGGTCGACTGGGTCTCCTGGCGGCGCAACGGCTACCTGGTCACCGACACGGCCCTGCTCGTGCGCCGCGGCCGGCTGTGGCGGCAGCTGGACGTCGTCCCGCACGAGAGGACGCAGAGCCTCGGGTTGGCGCAGGGCCCGCTGCAGCGTCGGCTGGAGCTGGCGTCGGTGGTGGCGCACTCCACGCCCGGCCCGGTGTCGCCGAGCGTCGCGCACCTCGATGCGGAGGTCGCGCTGCGGCTGCTGCTGGAGCAGGCGGAGCGTGCGCGTCGGGCGCGGCGGGCCGCGGGCCCCGAGCGGTGGATGGAGGTCCCGCAGGGCGGGGAGGCCTAGGACCCTGTCGCGCACCGCCGGTCCGCGCGACGGTCGGAGGGTGAGGCCCGATCGGGTGGCGGTGGCGACGGCCGCCGTCGCGGCCGGCTACCGGTGGGTGGTCCGGCCGTGGCAGACGACGTGGGGAGCGACCCGGAGCGAGGTCGACGCGGCCATGCCTGGGGACGAGCTGGTGCCCCGGCCGGCGTGCCGCGCGACGAACGCCGTCACCGTCCGGGCGGAGCCGGACCAGATCTGGCCCTGGCTGGCCCAGATGGGCGGGTACACCCGGGCGGGGTGGTACAGCTACGACCTGGTCGACAACGCCGGGGTGCACAGCGCCGACCGCGTGGTGCCGGAGCTGCAGGACGTGTCCCCCGGCACCCGGATGGCCACCGCACCAGGCGGTGCCGGGTTCGACGTCGTCTCGGTTGACCGGCCGCGCAGCCTGGTGCTGGCCCTCCGGCAGCCCTCCGGCGTCGTGTCGTCGTCGTTCACGATCACGCGGGCGGCGCCGGGCGCGACGCGCCTGGTGAACCGGACGCGGCTGCGGGTGCGTCCACGGACGCTCGGCGACCTCGCCTTCGTCGTCGGGATGGATGTCGGGCACGTCGTGATGACCCGGCGGATGCTGCTCGGGATCGCCGAGCGGGCCGAGCGGCTGGCGCGGGCCGTCCCGGGCGCGCACGACCCGGAGGACCGGTCCCCCGGCATGCCGCTGGAGTACGACCTGGCGGTCGTCGTGCGGCGGTCCGCTCGCGACGTGTTCGCGCTGTTGGTCGACGTCCAGGACTGGACCGGCGACGCCTCGAGCCCGGTGACGATGGAGAAGCTGCCGGAGGGGCCGACGGTCGTCGGCACACGCTGGCGCGAGCGCGTGCGCCTCGTGCCGGGCGTCTGGATGACGGTGTGGTCGCAGGTCGCGGCGCTCGAGCCGGAGCGGTTGCTGGACCTGGAGTTCCGCAGCGTCTGGTTCCAGGGTCGGCTCACGTATGTCCTCGAGCCCGTGGCCGACGGAACCCGGCTGGTGCAGCGGGAGCGGGTGCGGATGCGCGGGGTCCCGCGCGCCGCGGTGCCGGCGGTGGACCGCTCGCTGCGCTGGCACCTCCTACGGCGGCTCGCCGACATCCGGGACGCGCTGGAGGTCAGAACGGTGGTGGGCCGGGGTCGGGCGGTGGGGCTGGGTTGAGTTGTCGGTGGAGGCGGGTGAGGTCGGTGGCGGCGCTG
>JBMOMI010000282.1:0-4946 GCA_049325235.1 Actinomycetota bacterium
CTCGGTGCCGGAGCGGCTGGCGTCCGTGGGCGACCCGTGGACGGGCATGGACGACGCCGCCGGGGACGTCGCCGGCCTGCTGCAGTGGTGGGAGCGGGACGTCGCGAACGGCCTTGGGGAGCTGCCGTTTCCGCCGGACTACCCGAAGATGCCCGGGGAGCCGCCGCGGGTGCAGCCGAGCCGTGCCAAGCGCCCGACCGGCACGGATTCCGAGTGACCCAGGGTCGGGATGCCTGACAAAGCGCTGACTCACCTGAGAATCTCGAGCCATGAGGACTGTGGTGCGGTTGGTGGGATTGACCGTGCGGGCCGTCGCTACCGGAGCCTTCCTTGGGGTTCTAGTCGGCGGTATCCCTGTTGTCCTTCTGGTGCTCCTCGTGGAGCACGTCTCTGGCTACTGGCTGGTCGACTGGCTGCTCGCCAATCCCAACTGGGTGCTGCTATGGGCGTACGGGGCCACTGTGGCCGTGGGGCTCTGCATGTGGGATCGCATGGCCGAAGGAAGGGGCCGGCTGTGAGACCGACCTGCCAGCTAACGGCGGCCGAGGCGACTGGGGCGCATCGCGATCAACTCTCTGTCTACCGTCGTCTCGGCGGCGAGGCGACCGAGCACCGCAACCCCGGTGCACGGCTGAGCCGTCGGTCGAGCGTCACCAGGGGGGTTCCGAGGAGCTCGGCGAGCGCCACATAGCTGGCGTCGTAGGTCGACAGGTTCCGCCTCAGGTCCCATGCCCTCGCGGCGAGCAGCGCGTGTGGCCACTCCTCGACCCTGAGGTCCAGCAGGTCGGTGTGGGCCTGCGCAGCCTGGTCGCTGCCGATCAGTCCGGCGAGCTCCATGCGGCGGATGATGTTCGCGCACTCGAAAGGAAGCAGGCTCGGTGCCGAGAGGGCGGCACCGGCGAGTGTCTCGGCCGCCCAGCGACCGTCGGGGCCGTCATCGAGCAGCAGCGCGACGAGCGCCGACGCGTCGCAGACGAGACGTGTCGTCACCGCCGGTCGGCGTCGCGGGCGGCGAGGATGGTGTCGGCGTCCACTCGGACCCCGGTCGCCCTGACCCGTACCCGTGCCCGGGCGATCACATCGTCGACCGTGGGCCGTGCGGCCGAATCGACGAGCATGCCGCGCAGGTACTCCTGCAGTGACTTGCCGGCCCGGGCCGCGCGGGCCGCCAGCTCGTCCCGAACGTCGTCGGGGACGTCGCGGATCGTGATGGCAACACCCATGCATTCACTCTAGCTGCACTGCTGCTGGAATGCAGCGAACAGTTCAACCCAGGAACGTCGTCCCGGCGTAGACGTGCAGCACCGGCACGCCGAGCTCGTCGCGCGCCCGGGACGCCCAGTCCCGGTGGAACGTGTCCTCGAGCGCGTGCGGGCGGGTGACCACGACGACCTCGCGGGCGCCGAAGCGCTCGACGGCCGACGCCAGCGCCGGCAGCGGGTCGTCGTCCGTGACCTCGCCGGTGGCCTCCACGCCGAGGCCGCGCAGCGCCTCGACCGACTCCGCGAGGGCCTGGCCGGCCTCCTTCGGCTCGTCGGTGTGGCCGTGGTCCTTGCCGCGCAAGGCGTCCAGGGCCTGCCGCAGCTCCCCGAGGCTGAGGTGGTCGACGACGTCGGCGAGCAGGCTGCGCCGGGTGTCCGCGGGGACGAGCACGCGGTACGTCAGGGTCTCGCCCTGGTGCAGGGCGCTGATGCGTGCCGCGTCGCCGGCGTCCAACGCCGCCTCGGTGAGGACGACGATGGTGTCCGGCACATCCTGCGGGGTCTCGGTCACGTCCGGCAGGTTACCCACCGCCGGTCAGCACCTCGTCGAGGTCGTAGGCCACCGGGACGTCGAGCTGGTCGTACGTGCACGACTCGGGGTCCCGGTCGGGCCGCCAGCGCACGAACTGCGCCGCGTGCCGCAGCCGGTCGCCCTCGAGCTGGTCGTACCTGACCTCGAGCACCAGCTCGGGCCGGAGCACCACGAACGAGGAGTCCTTGCGCGCGGTGAACCGGTTGGGCTCGCCCTGGCCGCGCACGACCTGACCCGACTCGTCGCGCAGGACGAACGGCACCAGCTCGTCGACGAGCTCCAGGCGCCGCTGGGCGCTGAACGCCGAGGCACCGCCGACCTGGCGCAGGTTCCCGGCGCCGTCGTAGAGGCCGAGCAGCAGCGACCCGAGCCCCTGCCCGCTCTTGTGCACGCGGTAGCCGACGGCCACGACGTCCGCGGTGCGCGCGTGCTTCACCTTGAGCATGGTCCGCTTCCCGGGCGTGTAGACGGAGGTGGCCCCCTTGGCGACCACGCCGTCCAGGCCCGCGCCCTCGAACTCCGCGAACCAGCGCCGGGCCTCTCCGGCGTCCCGGGTGACCTGCGTGAGGTGCACGGGCGCCCGGACGCCGGACAGCGCCGACTCCAGCAGCTCTCGCCGCTCGGAGAACGGCCGGCCGGTGAGGTCGTCGTCGTCCAGGGCGAGCAGGTCGAACGCGACGAACGACGCAGGCGTCTCCACCGCAAGGCGCCGGACGCGGGACTCGGCGGGGTGGATGCGCTGCGCGAGCGTCTCCCAGTCCAGGCGCTCGGCACCCGGGGGGCCGCTGCGGACGACGACCTCGCCGTCCACCACGCAGCGCTCGGGGAGGTGCTCGCGCACCGCGTCGACGAGCTCGGGGAAGTACCGGGTGAGCGGCTTCTCGCCCCGGCTGCCGAGCTCGACCTCGTCGCCGTCCCGGAAGACGATGCACCGGAAGCCGTCCCACTTGGGCTCGTACACCAGGCCGCCGTACGCACTGTCCGGCTCGGGGACGTCGGGCACGGCCTTGGCGAGCATCGGCGCGACCGGGGGCATCACGGGCAGGTGCACGCGCCCATCCTGCCGTCTCCCGCCGGCTCGCGCGGCGGCCGTCGCCGCGCCTGCGGAGGGTTGCCGTGGCCCGTGACTCGTCCTCCGCTGGCGATCACCGCAGGCGTGCCGGGTAGCGTCGTGCCGTGGGCGACGTCAACGGGGCGGTGCGGCCGCTGCTGCGGGCCGCGCTGCGCGGGGCGGCCGTCGGCGGCGGCCTCGCCGTCCTGGCAGGCGCCGCGACGTCCAGCGCGGCCGCGTACTTCGCCCGCCGGGTCGTGACGCCCGACCGGCACAAGCCGGACGACGTCGAGGTGCTGTTCGTCGGCGCCGGCACCGTGACGCTGCGCGCCGACGCGGAGACCACCCGCCCGGGCCGTTACGGCCTGTGGCTCGCCGGCGGCACCGGGCACGTCCGGCTCGGGGAGGTCGTGGAGCACGACCGCGAGCACCGGACGGTGACCCGCCGCGTGCTCGGCATCGACGCCGGCCGCCTGGTGGCCGGGCCCGCCCGCTGGAACCAGTACTTCTACGCCGGCCCGCCGTCGTCCAGCCTCGGCCTGCCGCACGTCGACGTCGTCGTCCGCTCGGACGCCGGTGACCTGCCCACGTGGTTCGTGCCGGCCTCGGAGGACGCCGGGCCCCGCGACGTCTGGGCCGTGCTGGTGCACGGTCGCGGCGCCACGCGGGAGGAGTGCCTGCGCGCGCTGCCCCTGCTGCACCGGCTCGGCGTGCCGGCGCTCGTGCCGAGCTACCGGAACGACCCCGAGGGGCCGTCCACGCACGGCGGGCGGCTGCACCTCGGCGACACCGAGTGGCAGGACGTCGAGGCGACCCTGCTGCACGCGCTGGACGCCGGCGCCCGCGAGGTCCTGCTGTTCGGGTGGTCGATGGGCGGGGCGATCGTGCTGCAGCACGTGTCACGGTCGTGGACGGCGGACCGCGTGCGGGCGCTGGTGCTCGACGCCCCGGTGATCGACTGGCGGGTCGTGCTCGACCACCACGCGCGGCTCAACCGCCTGCCGCGTCCCGTCGGCCGGCTGGGGCTCGCCATGCTCGGGCACCGGTCCGCGCGCCGCGTCGTCGGCGTGGACGGCCCGGTCGACCTGCGGCGGATGGACTGGGTGACGCGGGCCTCCGAGCTGCGCCTGCCGGTGCTGATCGTGCACAGCGAGGACGACGAGTTCGTCCCGGTCGGCCCGTCCCGGATGCTCGCGGAGCTGCGCCCGGACCTCGTGACGTTCGTGCCGTTCGGCGGCGCCCGGCACACCAAGGAGTGGAACGTCGACCCCGACCGCTGGGAGCGCGAGGTGGCGCGGTTCCTGCTGCGCCACCTGTGACGTCACGGCGCGGCGCCGAGCAGGACGTCCTGCCCGGCCAGCCGGACGGCGAAGCCGTCCGGACGCACCGAGACGTCCTGGAGCGCCAGGTCGGGCGGCAGTCCCTCGACCGGCTCCCGGATCGTCACGAGCCGCGCGGCGACGCTGCCGACGGCGTCCGCCAGCCAGCTCGGCCCGCCGACGTCCACCGACGTCGGCTCCACGACGACGAGGCCGTCGTCGGCCCGCACGGTCCCGGTGGCCGACAGGTCGACGGCCCGGCCGAGCAGCGTGACGGTGCGGCGGATCCTCGCCTGACCGCCGCCGGCGGCCTCGATCGTCGTCCCGGGGCCGACCTGCTCGGCGACGACCCCGAACGGGACGACGGCGTCCACGGTGAGCGTGCCGGCGCGCAGGCCGTCACCGGACAGCAGGACGTCGGTGGCCTGCATCCGGACGTCGCGCAGCCGGGCCTCGTCGGTCAGCACGTCGGGGGAGTCCAGCGTCATCTCGGCCAGCCACAGCTCGCCGGCGGCCACGTCGTCGGGGGCGCCGCCCGGTGCCGGGGCCGGGCCGGTCCGCGGGGGAGCGGACGCCGGACGGCTCACCAGCGCGAACGAGACGGCCACCACGACGACGAGGGCGAGGACGGCGGCCCCGACCGCTCGCAGCGCGGTCACGGCGTGCGCAGCCAGCGGCCGAGGAGGGTGTCGTCGGCATGCAGCAGGTGGGCCAGGGTCATCGGAGCGGTCAGCGGCGGGCCGTGCACGACCCGGGGACCGTCGCCGCCCACCAGCGCCGGC
>JBMOMI010000283.1:0-4935 GCA_049325235.1 Actinomycetota bacterium
CGGCGGGGGGAAGTCCTCGGCCGGCAGGCCCTGCATCGCCCGGCTCATGTACGCCTGCCAGATCGGAGCGGCGATCGTGCCGCCGTAGACGCGGCGGTACCGCTCCCCGGCCAGGGTGAGCCCGTTGAGGGTCGACGGCTGTGAGTTCGGGGTCCCCACCCAGACCGCCGTCGAGATCTGCCGGGTGAACCCGACGAACCAGGTCTCCCAGCTCTCGTTCGTGGTGCCGGTCTTGCCGGCCGCCGGCCAGTCGATGTCCTTGCCGCGGGCCGTGCCACGGTCCAGCGTGTTGGTCAGCGCCTGCGCGACCGTGTCCGCGACCGCCGGGTCGAGCGCCGGCGAGCACTCCTGCTGCTGGCCGCCGATGACCTCGCCGGCCGAGTTCTTCACCTCGGTGATGGCGATCGGCTTGCAGTACGTGCCGCTGCGCGCGAACGCCGCGAAGGCGGACGCCATCGTCAGCGGGGCGATCTCGTTCGTGCCCAGCGTGGCCGCGGGGAACGCCTGCAGGTCGCCGCCGTCCGTGCGGTGCACACCGAGGCTCTTGGCGGTGTCCCGGATGCCGCAGACGTCCAGCTTGGTGGTCATCTCTGCGTACGCCGTGTTCACCGACCGGTAGGTGGCCTCGATCACCGTCATGCTGCCGCCGCCCTGGCCCTCGCTGTTGCCCGGCTGCCACGGCTCGCCGGTGAACCGGCCGCAGCTCGACCGGAACCGGCTCATCGGGTACGACGGGCGCGCCGGGGCAGGCACCCGCTCCAGCAGGCTGTTGCCCTCCTTGAGCCACTGCGCCAGGACGAACGGCTTGTAGGTCGACCCGACCTGGAAGCCCCCGGGCGGGCCGCCCACGCCCGAGTCGACGGCGTAGTTGTAGGCGGTGCCCTCGGGCCCGGCCTCCTCGCGGGGGTCGTACAGCTTGTTCTGGGCCATCGCCAGCACCCGGCCGGTGCCGGCCTCGACCGAGGCCAGTGCGGCGCCCGCCGGGTCACCCGGTGCCACCTTGGCCTTGACGGCCTCGTCCGCGGCCGCCTGCCGGGCCGGGTCGAGCGTCGTGGTGATCGTCAGGCCCCCCTGGTACAGCAGCCGCTGCCGGTCCTCCGGCGTCTCGCCGAACGCCGCGTCCTGCAGCAGGGTGGCGATCACGTACTCGCAGAAGAAGGCGGCGTTGCCGGCGCCGGCGCAGCCGTTGCGGGTCTCCTGGATGTTGAGCATCGCCTCGAGCGGGACCGCGACGGCCTCGTCGTGCTGCGCCTGGTCGATGAGCCCCAGCTCGAGCATCTTCGCCAGCACGACGTTGCGCCGCTGCAGCGCCGCCTCGGGGTTCGCCACCGGGTCGTACGCGCGGGGCCGCTGGATCATCCCGGCCAGCAGCGCCGCCTCCGGCAGGGTGAGGTCGGCCGGGTTCTTCCCGAAGAAGTGGTTGGCCGCCGTGGCCACGCCGTACTGCCCGTCGCCGAACAGGGCGATGTTGAGGTAGTTCTCGAGGATCTGGTCCTTCGTCAGCCGCTTCTCCGCGGCGATCGCCAGCTTGGCCTCGCGCACCTTGCGGCCGTAGTCGTCGTCCACGACCTCCAGGTACGCCTCGCGGCCGCCCTCCTGGAGCGCCTTGTCGGCCAGCACGTTCTTCACCCACTGCTGGGTGAGCGTCGACGCGCCCTGCGTGTCGCCACCGCTGAAGTTGTTGACGAAGGCCCGGCTGATGCCCTGGACGTCGACCCCGCCGTGCTCGTAGAAGCGCTCGTCCTCGATGGCGATCACGGCCTGCCGCATCACCGGCGCCACCGACGACAGCGGCACGACGATGCGGTTCTGGTCGTAGAACGTCGCCATCGAGGAGCCGTCCGCCCACAGGATGCGTGACTGCTGCGCCAGCGGCCGCGGCTCCAGCTCCACCGGGAGGGAGTCGAAGAAGTCGACCGACGACCGGGCGACGCTGCCGGTCGCGCCCACCGCGGGCATGAACAACCCGGCCACGAGGACGCCGGCGACCACGCTGGTCGCGACGAACGCCGCGAGCAGCGCGAGCAGCTTGCCGGCGGCGCCGGCAGTCGTGCCGGAGGACGGGGCGGAACCAGGCATGACGCCCAGGGTACGTGCTGCGCCGCGTGGCACCGCGGCACGCGGCGTAGTCGAAACGGACTAGGCGGAAATGGTTCCTCTGGGCCGTACCGGCCGGCGACGCCGCGCCCTAGCGTCAGGTGCGCTGAACGTTGCGGAGGGTGACGACCAGCAGTGGCCGACATCCTTCATCAGGGGGCTGGAGGACGGCATGGACGCCGAGAAGATCGTCGCGGGACCCAGGCAGACGTCGGTCGGGATGCAGGAGTGGGCGGCGAGGGGCGCCTGCCGGACCGCGGACCCGGACACGCTCTTCGTGCAGGGCGCGGCCCAGAACCGCGCCAAGGCGGTGTGCCTCGGGTGCCCGGTGCGCACCGAGTGCCTGGCCGACGCCCTCGACCACCGGATCGAGTTCGGCGTGTGGGGCGGCATGACCGAGCGGGAGCGCCGGGCCCTGCTCAAGCGCCGTCCGAACGTCCGCTCCTGGAAGCGGCTGCTCGAGGCCGCCCGCGAGGAGCACGAGCGCTCGCTCACCTCGGCCGTCTCAGCCTGACAGGTCCTCCCCGACGGTCCGCAGGCCGTCCAGGTCGTGCACGTCCTCGGCGAGGACCGGCACCTCCACGACCGGCAGGCCGGGGTGCGCCGCATACATCCGGACCGCCAGCTGCTGCTCGCGCTCGCGCCGCGTCATCCGGTCGGCGTGCAGGCGCAGCAGCCCGGCGGCCAGCGGGTGGACGCCGTCCTCCTCGAGCTGCTCCGCCGCGGCCAGGCTCCGCTCGACGTTGAGGTCGTCGATCACCGAGGTGTGCACCCGGTTGAGGACCAGGCCGGCGAGCGGCATCCGGTCCTGCTCGAGCCGCTCGACGAAGTACGAGGCCTCCCGCAGCGCGTCCGGGTCGGGGGCCGCCACCACGATGAACGCCGTCCCCGGGGCCTGGAGCATCGCGTAGGTGTGCTCCGCCCGCTGCCGGAAGCCGCCGAAGATGGTGTCCAGGGCCGCCACGAACGTCTGGACGTCGCGCAGCAGGTCGGCGCCGAGCAGCCGGGTCATCACCCCGGCCACGCCGCCGACGGCGGCGGAGAACACCTTGAGGTAGGCGCGGCCGCCCGCCTTGGCCGGCGCCATCAGCAGCCGGATGAAGCGGCCGTCCAGGAACGACGAGAGCCGCTGTGGGGCGTCCAGGAAGTCCAGCGCCGACCGGCTCGGCGGGGTGTCGACGACGATGAGGTCCCAGGGCTGCGCACCGGCCGCGGCCTGGGCGCGCAGCTGGCTGAGCTTCTCCATCGCCATGTACTCCTGCGTGCCGGAGAACGACGACGACATCGCCTCGTAGAACGGGTTCGCCCGGATCTGCACGGCCTTCTCCGGGCTCGCCGCGGACTCGACGAGAGCGGCGAACGTCCGCTTCATGTCGAGCATCATCGCGTCGAGCGACCCGCCCGCCGAGGTGTCGACGCCGTCCACCGGCCGCGGGGTGTTGTCCAGCTCCGACAGGCCCATCGCCTGCGCGAGCCGCTTCGCCGGGTCGATGGTGAGGACGACGGCGCGCCGGCCCCGCTCGGCCGCGCGCACCGCCAGCGACGCGGCGGTCGTCGTCTTGCCCACGCCGCCGGACCCGGTGCAGACGATGATCGAGGTGGCCGGGTCGTCGAGGAGGCCGTCGACGTCCAGGCGCCGCACGTCCTTCACGCCAGCCCCTGCTCGCACATCCGCTCCGCGAGGCCGTACAGCCCGCCGAGGTCCACGCCGCCGGGCAGGAAGGGCAGCTCGTAGACCGGCCGCTCGAGGGCGTCCAGGTCGGTGCGCTCGCGCTCCTGCAGCGCCACGCGGGCGGCGTGCTCGGCGGCCTCGGCGAGCAGCCCGTCGACGAGGCGCGTGGCGCGCGGCCCGTCGGCGTCCGCGGCGCGCACCAGCCCGGAGGCAACGAGCCCGGCACGCACCTCCTCGACGTCCAGGCGGCCCCGGGCCGCGGCGGTCAGCGCACCCGCCGGCAGCACCCGGTCGCGCACCTGGTTGACCACCACGCCGCCCACCGGCAGCCCGGCCTTGTGCAGCTCGGCGACCCCGTCGACGGTCTCCTGCACCGGCATCTCCTCGAGCAGGGTGACCAGGTGGACGACGGTCTGCGGCGACCGGATCACGTTCATGATCGACTCGGCCTGGTGACGCACCGGGCCCATCCGCGCGATGCCGGCGACCTCGGTGTTGACGTTGAGGAAGCGGGCGATCCGCCCGGTCGGCGGCGCGTCGAGGACCACCGCGTCGTACACCGGCCGGCCGCCGTCCTTGCGCCGGACCGCCTCGTACACCTTGCCGGTGAGCAGCACGTCCCGCAGGCCGGGGGCGACGGTGGTGGCGAAGTCGACCGCCCCCATCCGGTCGAGCACGCGGCCGGCCCGGCCGAGCTTGTAGAAGATGTCCAGGTACTCCATCAGCGCCGCCCGCGGCTCGACGGCCAGGGCGAACAGGTCGCCGCCGCCGGGGCCCACGGCCACCTTGCGCTCCTCGTACGGCAGCGGCGGGACGTCGAACAGCAGCGCGATGCCCTGCCGGCCCTCCACCTCCACCAGGAGCGTGCGCCGGCCGCCGCCGGCGAGGGCCAGCGCGAGGGCCGCCGCGACCGTCGTCTTGCCGGTGCCGCCCTTGCCGGTGACGACGTGGAGGCGGACGCCCTCCCAGTCGCTGTCGTGTGCCGCCACTCAGCCGAGGCTAGTGCCGGCCCCGGCGACGCGCCCGACAGCCGCCAGGACCCGCGGCCAGGCAGGCGACTCCGGGTCGATGAGCGCGAAGTGCCCGGCGCCGGGCACCAGGTCCAGGCCCACGCCCGGGCGCGCGGCCGCGTACGCGCGCGACTGCTCGGCCGGCACGCGGTCGTC
>JBMOMI010000284.1:0-4929 GCA_049325235.1 Actinomycetota bacterium
AGCCGGTGCCCGGCGGTCCAGGTGGTCCAGCGCATCCGGGCGGCCAGCTCCTCGACCGCGAACTCCCGCGAGCACTCCGGGCCGCGGGTGGCGAACTCGGCCAGCAGGCCGGCCTGGGCGGCGTGCAACGCGGCGATCGCCCGCTCGGTGGCGGCGACCGCCTCCAGCAGGCCGGCGTCGGACAGCCCGGCCGGGGCCAGCACGGCCAGCGCGGTGTCCAGGCCCGGACCCGGCGCCAGGGCAGCCAGCGCCGCGGCGTCGGCGGGCAGCTCCCCGGGCACCGGCAACCCCGGCGGCTCGGGGTCCACGAACTCCGGCAGAGCCGCGACGTCCGGGACCTCCCCGTAGGCGGGGATGTCGGCCGATCCCGAGTCGCCGTCGTCCACCAGCTCCGCCTGGACCGGGCCGCCCAGCAGCGTGGCCAGCCGCTGCTCCGCCACGCTCAACACCCCGGCTCCCTCCGTATCCGAACAGGTGTTCGAATCCTATCCGGCCGTGACGATTCCCGCAAGAGGTGCGTCCTAGTCGGTCACGGTCAGGACTGCGCAGGCCTCGTCAGCCGAGTTGGCGGTGCACAGCAGGTATGTTCCCGCCAGGGCGGTGTCGGGACGATCACGTGGTCGGGGCCCGGCCCGAGCACTCCGACGGTCGGCCACACCTGCACTTCGCTGTCCTCGACGGCCCCCCAGCTGGGGGTGTGAGTATCCGGTGCTCCCCAGTCAGAGGTCAGGTAGTAGGCCGTGGTCCACCCCTGCTCGCCCTCGGTAGAGAGCGAGAAGGCGATCCCGCGTGCCTCCGTCGTCCGGAAGCGGAGGGCGACTCGCTGTCCCGGCGCAGCCGTTGCTGGAGTGATCGTCGAGATCCGGGTGCCAGCTCACAGCCCGCGCGCCCGCAACGCCACGACCAGCACCACGAGCGCGACGACCTGGAGCGTCGCGGTCGTCGCGACCAGGAGCGGCACCGACACCTGGTAGAGCCCGCCCGCCAGCGCCCCGCCGGCTGCGACGGCCACGCCGACGACCGCGCCGAAGAGCCCGTAGGCAGTAGCGCGCCTGCCGGGGCCGACGAGGTCCGCCACCGTGGCGCGCAGCGTCGACTCCTGGATGCCCAGGGCGGCACCCCAGAGCAGCGCGCCCGCGATCGCCGTCCCTGCGGTCATCGAGAACCCGAGGGCGGGGACGACGGCGGCCACGACCGGCAGACCCGCCAGGACGACGGCGCCGAACCGGTCATAGGCCCAGCCGGTGGCCACGGCTGCGACAGCGTCCACCACCATCACCGCGGCGTACAGGAGGGGCACCGCGGTGGCGGACAGCAGGTCCGCGGTCACCAGGTGGAAGGAGAGCACCCCGAACGTCGCGAACCCGGTCGTGGTCAGGCCCGCGAAGGCCGCGTACTCCCAGAAGGCCCTCGGCAGGCGCGACGCGCGCTCGCCGGCACCCCCACGGGAGGGACGTCGCACCTCGTACCGGGCCGGCTCCGGCACCTGCGCGCGGAGCCACACGACCAGGGCCAGCGCCAGGACGCCGGGCACCGCGAGCGTCACCAGCGCCGGCCCGAACCGGCCACCGCTGACCGCCATCACACCGGCCACGACCAGCGGCCCGGCAAGCGCCCCGACCTGGTCCAGCGCCTCGTGGACGGCGAACCCCCGGCCCCGGCCCGTCACGGCCGTCGCATGCGACAACAAGGTGTCCTTCGCCGGCGAGCGCACCGCCTTGCCGACCCGCTCGGCGACCAGCAGGCCGGACGCGACCCACAGCGCGGACGCCAGGCCCAGGAGCGGGACGGCGACCACGGTGAGGACGTACCCGGAGATCGCCCACGCCCAGAACCGCCCGGTGCGGTCGGCCAGCGGCCCCGACACCAGCCGTAGCAGCAGCGCCGCGGCCTCCCCGACGCCGGTGACTACGCCGACGACGAGCGCGGTCGCCCCCAGGCCCGCCAGCAGTGGGCCGGAGACCGAGCGGGCACCTTCGTAGACGACGTCCGCCAGCATCGCCACGACCCCGAAGGTCAGGACGAACCGCCAGGCGGACATCCCGGTGCGTTCGGTCATCACCTCAGTGTCGCGACCGCGCAGGGCAGCCGAAGGCCGGTGACCCGGGGGTCACCGGCCGGTCGGCGTGCTCCTCGTGCGACGACGTCAGGTCGGGGGGAGCCAGAGGCGGTCGGCCGTGCCCCAGAGGTCCTTCGTGGGGCGACCGCCCATCGTGCTTCTCCCGACCGGCGTCGTATTCGATCCTGCTGCATCGCGCCCCGTCCCGCATGACGAGATGTCGTCAGCCGGCAGCCGGACGCTCCAGCAGGTACACCTCGGTGGGGCTCCCGGCCACGTCCAGCAGCTCTCCCGTCGGCCTCGCGACGTACCCGGCCACCGCCAGCTCGCCCCCGTGCCTCTCGTCGTCCAGGCTCAGCAGGTCGCGGTGCAGCCTCCGGCCCAGCAGGAACCGCAGGTCGGCGGGCGGGGGAGGAGCGCCGTGCGGCAGGCGGAGGACGAGCTTCTCGGGCACCGCAGCACCGTAGAGGACGGCCTGGGCGCCGGGTCTACGGCAGCACTCGACGAAGCGCGCCCCGCCGCGACCTCCTACGCGTTGTCTCCTGCCGTGTCGAGCACCCCGGCGCCGTGCCCCGCCGGCTCCGCGCCCTCGTCCGCCGAGCTCTGCCACTGCCATGCCGCGATCTCGGGCATGTCCTCCCCGTACGTGCGGATGTACTGACGGTGCCGCAGGATGCGGTCCTTGAGCTCCTGCCGCGCGTACGCGGCGGCGTCACCGAGCCGGGGCACCCGGTCGATCACGTCGATCGCGAGGGAGAACCGGTCGATCTCGTTGAGCACGCACATATCGAACGGGGTGGTCGTGGTGCCCTCCTCCTTGTACCCGCGCACGTGCAGGTTGGCGTGGTTCGTCCGCCGGTACGTGAGCCGGTGGATCAGCCACGGGTAGCCGTGGTAGGCGAAGACGATCGGCTTGTCCTTGGTGAACAGCGAGTCGAACTCCCGGTGCGACAGGCCGTGCGGGTGCTCCCGCTCGTCCTGCAGCCGCATCAGGTCGACGACGTTGACCACCCGGATCCGGATGTCCGGGAAGAACCCCCGGAGGATCTCCACTGCTGCGAGCGTCTCCATCGTCGGCACGTCACCGGCGCACCCCATCACGACGTCCGGCTCGCCGCCGGCGTCGGTGCTCGCCCAGTCCCAGATGCCGATCCCCTTGGCGCAGTGCAGCGCGGCTTCCTCGGCCGACAGCCACTGCGGGGCCGGCTGCTTGCCGCCGACGATGACGTTGACGTACTGCTTGCTGCGCAGGCAGTGGTCGGTCACGGACAGCAGCGTGTTCGCGTCCGGCGGCAGGTAGACCCGCACCACCTCGGCCTTCTTGTTGACGACGTGGTCGATGAAGCCCGGGTCCTGGTGCGAGAAGCCGTTGTGGTCCTGCCGCCAGACGTGGCTGGACAGCAGGTAGTTCAGCGAAGCGATCGGACGGCGCCACTCGATGTCGTTGGTCACCTTCAGCCACTTCGCGTGCTGGTTGAACATCGAGTCGACGATGTGGATGAACGCCTCGTAGCACGAGAAGAAGCCGTGTCGTCCGGTCAGCAGGTAGCCCTCCAGCCATCCCTGGCACGTGTGCTCCGACAGGATTTCCATGACCCGTCCGCCGGGCGCGAGGTGCTCGTCCTCGGGGAGGATCTCGGCGTTCCAGGCCCGGTCGGTGACCTCGAGGACGTCCTGCCAGCGGTTGGAGTTGTTCTCGTCCGGGGAGAACAGGCGGAAGTTCTTGCCGTCGGCGTTGGCTGCCATGACGTCGCGCAGGAACGCGCCCATCACCCGGGTCGCCTCCGCGACCGCCCGGCCCGGGCCGGGGACGTCGACGGCGTGCGAGCGCCAGTCCGGCAGGCTCAGCGGTTCGAGCAGCAGGCCGCCGTTGGCGTGCGGGTTCGCGCTCATCCGCCGCTCGCCAGCAGGGTGCAGGTCCGCGATCTGCGGCACCGGCCGGCCGCGCTCGTCGAACAGCTCCTCCGGCCGGTACGACAGCATCCACTGCCGCAGCGCCTCGAGGTGGTCGGGGTTCGTCCGGGTGTCCGCGAAGGGCACCTGGTGGCTGCGCCAGTACCCCTCGACCTTCTTGCCGTCGATCTCCGCCGGGCCGGTCCAGCCCTTGGGCGTGCGGAGCACGATCATCGGCCACGTCGGCCGGTCGGTGGCTCCCTCGAAGCGCGCGGCGTGCTGGATCGACCCGATCCGGTCCATGCACTCGTCCAGCACCGCCGCGAACGCCTGGTGCATCTCCTCGGGGTCCGACCCGGCGACCACGAACGGCTCGTACCCGTAGCCCCGCATCAGCGAGACCAGCTCTTCCTCGGGGATCCGGGAGAGCACCGTCGGGTTCGCGATCTTGTACCCGTTGAGGTGCAGGATCGGCAGCACCGCGCCGTCCCGCACCGGGTCCAGCCACTTGTTCGAGTGCCAGGACGTCGCCAGCGGGCCGGTCTCCGCCTCGCCGTCCCCGACGATGCAGGCGGCCACCAGGTCCGGGTTGTCGAAGACCGCCCCGTACGCGTGGGACAGCGCGTACCCGAGCTCGCCGCCCTCGTGGATGGAACCCGGCGTCTCGGGCGCGACGTGGCTGGGGATCCCGCCGGGGAAGCTGAACTGCGTGAACAGCCGCTTCATCCCCGCGGCGTCCTGGGTGATCTCGTGGTAGACCTCGGAGTAGGTGCCCTCCAGCCAGCAGGCCGACACGATGGACGGGCCCCCGTGCCCGGGCCCGATGACGTACATCATGTCGACGTCCCGGTCCGTGATCACGCGGTTGAGGTGGGCGTACACGAAGTTGAGGCCGGGCGACGTGCCCCAGTGCCCGAGCAGGCGCGGCTTGACGTGCTCCGGCTGCAGCGGCTCCCTCAGCAGGGGATTGTCCATGA
>JBMOMI010000285.1:0-4924 GCA_049325235.1 Actinomycetota bacterium
GGGCTCGGGCGCGACGTGCATGCGGCCGTCGCCCCGGTGCTCGGCGGGCTCCGCGAGGAGGAGGCGCGCGCCACCGAGCGCCGCAGGCAGGCGGAGGCCGACCTGCTCGCCCTTCGGTCACGACGCGAGGCCATCGCCGCCGAGCACGACCCGGCTCCGCCCGAGCCCGTGCTCGGGCGGTCGGACCGCAGCGACTCCGACGGCGCGCCGCTGTGGCGGCTGGTGGACTTCGCCGACGACCTCGACGCGGCCGAGCGCGCCGGGCTGGAGGCGGCGCTGGAGTCGTCCGGGCTGCTCGACGCCTGGGTGCGCACCGACGGCGCGGTGCTCGACGCCGACCGGCGGGACGTCGTCCTGCCGGCCGGCGAGCCGGCCGCCGGTGGCCGCACGCTCGCCGACGTCCTCGTCGCCGACCCGCCGGAGGGTTCGGCCGTCGCGGCGGACGTGGTCCGCACGGTCCTGGCCCGGGTGGGTGCCGACCCCGGTGCCGGCGCGGCGGCGGTCGTCGGGCTCGACGGCACGTGGCGCCTCGGGCCGCTGACCGGCCGCGCGGCCAAGCCGGTCGCGCAGTACGTCGGGGCCACCGCGCGGGCCGCGGAGCGTGCCCGTCGCCTCGCCGAGGTGGACGCTCTGGTCGCCCAGGCGACGCTGGAGCGGGACGAGGCTCGGGCGAGCGCCGAGCGAGCGCGGGGGCGCCGCGTCGAGGTGGAGGCGTGGCTGACCGAGCTGCCCGACGTCCAGCCACTGCTCACCGCATGGACCCGGCACGAGGAGCGCCAGGAGGCCGCTGCCCGGGCCGAGGCGGCTGCGGACGCTGCCGAGCAGGCCGCCGTCGGTGCCCGGCAGCAGGCGGCGTCCCGCCGCCGCGAGCTCGCCGCGCTCGCCGACCGGCACCGCCTGCCGGTCACCGCGGCGGGGCTGGCGGAGCGCCGGGAGGCGCTGCGTGCCCTGCAGGTGCGCGTGCGCCAGGCGAGCGACGCCGTCCCGGCGCTGCGCCGCCGGCTGGAGCGCTGGGGCGCTGACTGGTCGCTGTGGCAGGGGGACGTCGCCGACGCCGAACGTCTCGAGGCCGAGGCCCGTGAGGCGCAGGCCGTCGCGCACGCCGCCGCGGAGCAGCACCGGACGCTGAGCGAGACCGTCGGCGCGGACGTCGAGGAGCTGCAGCGACGCCTCGTTGCGGTGCGCGGCGAGATCGAGGAGGCGCGGCGGGAGCTGAACCGTCTCCGGGAGGTCGCCGGCCGGCTCCGCGAGGAGCTCGGGGCGGCGCGGACCGCGCTGGACACTGCGCGTGAGCGCCGGCACGAGCAGGAGCCGGCGGTCGTCGCCGCCGCGCGGTCGCTGGCGGCGCTGGCCGACGTCCCCGGTCTGCTGACGGCTGCCGGCGTCGACGCGGGGGAGGAGGGCGAGTCCCTCGACGTGGCGATCGGGATGGCTCGAGGGCTGGAGGCGGGAGCCTCGGTGCCCCGCCGGGTCAGCGACCTGGCGCGGCGACTCGCCGGGCTGGAGCCGCCGGAGCGGGGGTGCGACGCGGCTGCGCTGTTCGCGGCGCTCCAGCAGGCGACGAGCAGCGACGCGGCCGACCACGAACCGCGCGTCGTCGGAGCCGGTGACCTGCTCGCGGCACTGGGGCGGGACGACGGTGGGGAGCACCCGGTGGTGGAGCTGGCCGAGCGCCTCGCTGCCTCCGTGCGCCACGACCAGCAGCTGCTCACCGAGCGAGAGCGGGCCCTGTTCGAGGAGCACCTCATCGGCGAGCTGGGCGAGGTGCTGCGGCGACGGCGGCTGGAGGCCGCCGACCTGGTCGAGGGGATGAACGGGCTGCTCTCCGGCGTCACGACGTCCCAGGGGATCGCGGTCCGGCTGCAGTGGCAGCTGCGGGACGACGTGCCCGAGGACGCTCGGCGGGCCGTCACCCTGCTCGGCCGCGAGGTCGGGGCGCTGCTGCCGACCGAGCGGGCCGAGCTGCGGGACGCGCTGCACCGGCTGATCGAGGCGTCCCGCGCCGAGGCGCCCGAGGACGGGTACGCCGAGCACCTGTCGCGCGCACTGGACTACCGGCGCTGGTTCGCGTTCCGGATCCGGTACACCCGGCCGGAGGCGCCGGGCAAGTGGCAGGACCTGCACCGCCGGTCGCCGCTGTCGCAGGGCGAGCAGAAGGTGGTCTGCTACCTGCCGCTGTTCGCCGCGGCCGCTGCGCACTTCACCTCGCTCGCCGGTGCCGCACCGCACGCGCCGCGCTTCATCCTGCTGGACGACGCCTTCCCGAAGATCGACGTGCGCACGCACCCGCTGCTGTTCGGGCTGCTCGTGGACCTCGACCTCGACTTCGTCATCACGAGCGAGCGGTTGTGGGGGGACCACGCCACGGTGCCGTCCCTGGCGATCTACGAGGCGCTGCGCGACCCGGGGGAGCGGGGCATCGCGCAGTTCCGGTACACGTGGGACGGCGCGCGGCTGCAGGCGGTCGGTGCGTGACGCTCGCGCGCTGGGTGCGCGACCCGGGGCTCGTACCGGTGTGGACGGCGGCACGAAGCCGGTTGGAACGCAACGGCATCCAGCCGCGAGGCGTCGTCGTGGTGTCGGGGCTGGACCGGCCCCAGCGGCACGCCGTGAGCGGGCTGCTCGGAACGCCGGTCGTCCGGGAGACCGTGCGGGTCGACCTGGCGGTGCTGGACGCGGTGGTTCGCGAGCGGGCCGGTGCCTCCGGGCTGGTCGACCTGCTGGAGCAGCTCGGCGGGCCACTGCGCAACCGTCGCGGGGAGCGGTCAGCGGCAGCCGCGGCCCGAGAGGCGCCGTTCGACGCCGCGCGCGACTGGCTCGCCGAGCACCCGGAGGTCGCCCAGGGCGCGTGGGTCGAGCCGTGGCTGGCCGGCGTGCGCCGCTCGGGCCTGCTGGCCCGGCAACCGGATCCCGGATCAGCCAGCCGCCTGATGCGCTGTGCGCTCTCGGTCGTCGAGAAGCTGGTGGCGGCGGACCGGCCGTCGCCTGCCGCCCGCACCGTGCTCGCCGCTCGCGTGGTGGGTGACGCCCACGCCCTGGACGACGGGACCGTGCTGTCCCAGCTCGTGCTGCGTGCCCTCGCTGCGGCGAGCGGCGACGAGGCCCCCCGGACCGCCGCGGCTCGGCGGGAGCTGTGGGAGCGCTACGGCGTCAGTGCCGACACGGTGTCGTCCACGTGCTTGGTGCTTGGTCTGCGGCCGCTCGGCGACTCCGGTCTCGCGCGCCGGCTGGGGTGGGCCTGCGATGCGGGCGACCCGCAGCACGTCACCGCGTGGGACCTCGCGCGGGGCAACCTGGAGGTCGCACCCGGCACGTGGGTCCTGGTCTGCGAGAACCCTCGCGTCCTCGAGGCCGTGGCGCAGGAGCGCGGCGGGGCGGTGCCGGTGGTGTGCACCTCCGGGATGCCCGGCCTGGTGGTCCTCGACGTGCTGGCTCGGCTGGGCGCGAACGGAGCGACGCTGGCGTACCACGGTGACTTCGACTGGCCCGGCATCGCGATCGCCAACCGGTTGGCTGCGGTCGCCGGCTGCACGCCGTGGCGGATGGCGGCGAGCGACTACCTCGGCGCTCCCGGGGACGGCGTGCCGCTCGAAGGCAGGCCGGTCCTCCCTGTGTGGGACGCCGCCCTGGGGGAGGCCATGGAGGCACGGGGGACCGCCGTCCACGAGGAGGCGGTGCTCGACGCGCTGCTGGCCCAGCTTCCGACGTGACCTGGGCAGGTCCGCGGTGACGGCTACGGTGGGCGGTGTGGGAGTGCAGCAGGCGGTGGAGACGCTCCTGCGAGCGGCGGACGACGGCTCGCTGGCGCAGCTGTGCGAGCGCCACGACGTCGAGATCCTGACCCTGTTCGGCAGCGCCCGCACCGATCCCGCGTCCGCACGGGACGTCGACCTCGCCGTCCGGTTCCGCGGGCGAGCGACGCCTGACCCGGTGCCGCTGATCGGCGACCTGATGGACCTGCTGTCCACCGACGCCGTCGACGTCCTGCTGGTGGACCGGGCCACGCCCACTGGGCGGTTCGCAGCCCTCGTCGAGGGGTTGCCGCTCTACGAGACCGCCGACGGCGCGTGGGCGAACGCCCAGATGGCCGCTGCCGTCGAGTTCTACGAGACCGAGTGGCTGCGACGCCTCGACCTCGAGCAGCTCGCCCGATGACCCCGTCGGCCCTGCAGGCGGCGGCCGTCCAGGCCAAGTTGCGCCTGATGCGGGAGCTGCTGGACGACGCTCGGTAGCGTCGGGGACCTCACGCCCGAGATGCTCGAGCGCGAGCGCCTCGTTCGTCGCGCGGTGGAGAGAGTGCTGACCCAGCTGGTCGACCTGGCTGCATCCGTCAACTCGCATGTGGTGACAGCCTCGACCGGGCGGGCACCGGCCAGCTACCGCTCGTCCTTCGACGACGCGGCCGAGCTGGGCATGCTGCCGGCGCAGCTGGCCGGGGCGCTGAAGCCGTCCGTCGGGATGCGGAACCTGCTCGTCCACGAGTACGCCGCAGTGGACTTCGCTCGCGTGTACGAGGCGGTTCCGACTGCGTTGGAGTCGTACGACGAGTACGTCCGGCAGGTTGCCCGCTGGTTGGCCGACCGAGCTGATGTGTGAGGGCCTGGCGTCTCAGCGCGGTGCTCGCCCTCGACGCCGGCGGCCGGACGCCAGGTCGTGCAGTGCCGCAGCCGCGCCGCCAGTCAACGGCCGCCCGTGGCCCGGCGCGAGGACCAGAGGTTCCAGGTCTGCCAAGGCCCGCACGGAGCGTCCCGCTTCGGCCCAGTCCTAGGTCGTGTACCTCGGCGGGCCGGCGATCGCCGGTCTGCCGAGGAGCAGCCCGCCGGCGGAGTTCAGGTCGACGGTCACGGCGGCGTCCCCGGAGATCAGCACCCGGTCGTCCCGCCGCAGGTAAGCGACGTGGCCCGGAGTGTGGCCGGGCGTGTGC
>JBMOMI010000286.1:0-4907 GCA_049325235.1 Actinomycetota bacterium
GAGCGGATGCTGGACGCCGAAGGCCCGCGAGCACCAGAACCAGTCGGTGTCCCAGCGCCACAGGTACGCGTCGGCGGTGAGCGCGTCCCGGGCCCGGTCCCGGACCGAGCGGTAGTAGATCTCCTGGCCGGTGTAGTCGCTGACCGCCGGCACCTCGTCGGTGAAGGTGCCCAGGACGAGGTACGCCTCGCCGGGCGTGAAGACCACGCCGTCCATCGCGTCGACGGCCTGACCGTCCCAGGCGCCGGTCGCCACCACCTCGCCGACCGCGGCGGCCAGCTCGTCGAGGTCCGCGAACCGGACGTTGCGCAGCGCCACGAACGGCCCGACCGGGTGCAGCTCGATCCGCAGGCGGGTGGCGTAACCCAACGACCCGTAGGAGTTGGGGAAGGCGCGGAAGAGGTCGTCGTGCTCGCCGCCGGGCGCCGCGGTGACGAGGTCGCCCGCGCCGGTCAGCACGTCCATCTCCAGCACCGACTCGTGCGGCAGCCCGTGCCGGAACGACGTCGACTCGATCCCGAGCCCGGTGACCGCTCCGCCGAGCGTGATCGTGCGCAGCTGCGGCACCACCAGCGGCGCCAGCCCGTGCGGCAGCGTCGCGTCGACCAGGGTCTCGTACGTGCACATCCCCTGGACGTCGGCCGTCCGGGCGACCGGGTCGACGTCCAGGACGCCGGTCAGCCCGCTGACGTCCAGGCCCGGGCCGGGCGGGGCGGTGCGCGGGCGGAACAGGTTCGACGTCCGCTTGGCCAGCCGGACCGGCGTCCCGGCCGGGATCGCGGCGTAGGAGGCGAGCAGCCGGGCGACGGCGTCCTCGTGGGCGCGTCGGCGGTCGGCCGGGGCGAGCGTCACGTGATCAGCCTAGGGGCACTCGGGACGCTCGGGTCCTCGCACGCGGCGAAGAGGCAAGATCACGGCAGAGTGCATGATCACGGCAGAGTGCATGATCACGGGGTAGGGGTCAGGGGCGGCGGGCGCGGCGCGGGCCCGACGGGCGGATCTGCAGCGCGAGCACCGCGAGGTCGTCGCGGAGCCGTCCGCGGGTGAAGCGCTCGACCTCCTCGACCACGGCCTGCAGGCCCACGGTCAGCGGGCCGGACGACAGCGCCCGGCCCAGCACCTCGGCGGCCGGCAGGAACGTGCCCGACCGCCGGTCGAGGAACCGCCGCGGCCGGCGCGCCTCGAGCAGGCCGTCGGTGACGAGCACCAGCCGCTCCGACTGGCACAGCCGCGACGTCGCGGCCTCGGGTGCGGAGGCGAGCATGCCGAGCGGAGGCGAGGGGTCGACGTCCAGCTCCCGGGCGGGCGCCCCGGACCGGTCCACGACCAGCGGTGGCGGGTGCCCGCACGTCACCGTCGTCACGACGCCGTCCCACGTGAGCTGGACGAGTACCGCGGTGACGAAGTCCTCCGGCCCGGCGTCCCGGCGCACCGCGCGATCGAGCGGCAGCGCGACGTCCCGCAGGTCGGGGACCGTCCACGCCACCTCCCGGAACGAGCCGAGCACCTGGCCCGCCAGCCGGACGGCGTCCAGCCCCTTCCCGCGGACGTCGCCGACGATCGCCCGCACCCCGAACGGGGTGTCGAGCACCTCGACGAGGTCGCCGCCGATGCTGGCCTCCGACGTGGCCGACAGGTACACGCTGGCGCAGTCCAGCGGCCCGACCGTCGGAGGCACCGGGCGCAGGATCGCCCGCTGGGCGGCGTCCGCGACGCCGGCGACCCGCCGGAACTGGGCCGCTCGTTTCGTGCGGGACCGCGCGACCACGACCCCGAGCACCCCGGCCGCGGCGATGAAGGCGAGGCGGGTCAGCTGGGCCCGGGTCCAGGCGGCCGGCTCGCCGGTGGCCTGGTCGACCTGCCAGAACCCCATCCCGAAGGCGGACAGCAGCACCAGCGCGCTGACCAGCGCCGTGGTCAGCGGGCCGGCCAGCGCGGCTGCGAGCAGCGGCATCGCGGCGAGGACGCCGATGTACTGGGTCGCCTCCCCCTCCAGCTTCTCCAGTACGAGCAGGGCGGCGGTCAGGAGCAGGGGAGCCCAGAAGCCGCTCGGGGCGGTGTCGGGGCTGCGCTGCACGCGCTCAGCGTGCCAGGTGCCGTTCAGCCGGCGAGCGCGGAGTCGACCACGTCACGCGCCTGGGCCTGGACCTCCGCGAGGTGGTCGGGGCCGCGGAACGACTCGGCGTAGATCTTGTAGACGTCCTCGGTGCCCGACGGGCGGGCGGCGAACCAGGCGTTGGCGGTGACGACCTTGAGCCCGCCGATCGGCTCGCCGTTGCCGGGTGCCGTGGTGAGCCGGGCGAGGATCGGCTCGCCGGCGAGCTCGTCCGCGGTCACCGCGTCGGGCGTGAGCCGGGCCAGGCGCGCCTTCTGCTCGCGGGTCGCCGGCGCGTCCACCCGCGCGTAGGCCGGGTCGCCGAACCGCCCGGCGAGCTCGCGGTACAGCCCGGACGGCGACCGGCCGGTGCGCCCGCGGATCTCGCTGGCCAGCAGGGCGAGCAGGATGCCGTCCTTGTCCGTCGTCCACACCGTTCCGTCGGCGCGCAGGAACGACGCCCCGGCCGACTCCTCGCCGCCGAAGCCGACCGTGCCGTCGAGCAGGCCGGGGACGAACCACTTGAACCCCACCGGGACCTCCCAGAGCCGGCGGCCGAGGTCCTCCACGACGCGGTCGATCATGGACGACGACACCAGCGTCTTCCCGACGGCGACGTCGGCGCCCCACGCCTCGCGGTGCGCGAACAGGTAGGAGATCGCGACGGCGAGGAAGTGGTTGGGGTTCATCAGCCCGGCGTCGGGGGTGACGATGCCGTGGCGGTCGGCGTCCGCGTCGTTGCCGGTAGCGATGTCGAACCGCTCGCGCTGGGCGACGAGGGCGGCCATCGCGGCCGGCGACGAGCAGTCCATCCGGATCGCGCCGTCGTGGTCGAGGGTCATGAACGACCACGTCGGGTCGACCCGGTCGTTGACGACGGTGAGGTCGAGCCGGTGCCGCTCGGCGATCTCTGCCCAGTACGCCACGGACGCCCCGCCCAGCGGGTCGGCGCCGATCCGGACGCCGGCGTCGCGGACGACGTCCAGGTCCAGCGCGCTCGGCAGGTCGTCGACGTAGCGGCCGAGGAAGTCGTACGTGCCCGCGGCGGCGCGGGCCTGCTCGAACGGGACGCGGCGCACCTCGCGGAACCCGTCGCGCAGCAAGGCGTTGGCCCGCTCGGCTATCCAGCCGGTGGCGTCCGAGCCGGCCGGGCCGCCGTGCGGCGGGTTGTACTTGAAGCCGCCGTCCCGGGGCGGGTTGTGGCTGGGCGTGACCACGATGCCGTCGACCCGCCCCGCCGAGCCGGAGCCGCCCAGCGCCAGGATCGCGTGCGACAGCGCCGGCGTCGGGGTGTACCCGTCCCGGTCGTCGACGAGCACCTGGACGTCGTTCGCCACCAGCACCTCGAGCGCGGTCCGCCAGGCCGGCAGCGACAGCGCGTGCGTGTCCCGCCCGACGAGGAGCGGGCCGGTGACGCCCTGCTGCACGCGGTGCTCGCAGATCGCCTGCGTGATCGCCACGATGTGGGCCTCGTTGAACGCGCCGTCCAGGCTCGACCCCCGGTGGCCGGAGGTGCCGAACACCACCTGCTGCGCCGGGTCGTCGACGTCCGGGACGACGTCGGAGTACGCCGCGAGGAGGGCGTCGACGTCGACGAGGTCGGCCTGCTGGGCGGGTTGTCCGGCGCGGTCGTGCATGCGGGTCATCCAACCGGAATGCCGCACGCGTGTCGCGGCGTTGCTGGCGCCGTGACGCCGGACGAGCTGTACGCCGAGTTCCGCCGCGCGCAGGACTTCCTGGACTCCGGCCGACCGGCCGACGCCGCGCTCATCGTGGCGCCGGTGGTCGAGGCCGAGCCGGGCAACGTCGCCGCCGCGGAGCTGCTGGCGCGTGCCTACTTCGCCTCCGCCCAGCTGACCCGTGCCGAGGCGGCACTGCGCCGACTGGTCGACCTCGCGCCGGCCGACGGCTGGGCGCGCCACGCGCTGGCCCGCGTGCTGGAGCGCCAGAGCCGCCACGACGAGGCGGCCGAGCACCACCGCGTGGCCCGGGCGCTCGGGTTCGGCTGACACCACTGCGGCGCCGGCGCCCCGGTGCTGCCGGCCGGCCCCGAGGTGACCGCCGGCGAGGACCTGCTCTCCGACGTCCGGGTGCGGGCCGTGGGCACCACGCTGGTGCTGTCGCTGGACTCCGGCTGGCCCTTCGGGCGCCGCGGCGACGTGCTCTACCGGCTGTCGCTGCCGTCGTGGGACACCGTGCCGGTGACCGGGTCCGGTGGGGCTATGGTGTCCGCACGCGTGACCCCCGGCCCGGTCGTGGGCCGGTGACGGCGTCCCGGTGAGTGGGTGCGCCCGGTCGGACCGGCGAGCTGTGCCGGCGACCACGAGTCCTGCCAGGCTGGGAGCGCCCGATGCACGACGTCCGCCGCCACCGCGACCGCACCTGGCTGGTCGCCCTCGCCGCCTCTTTGTGGGGGTTCTCCTCGCTGCTGCGCGAGCCGCTCAGCCAGCAGCTGCCCGCGCTGTCGATCGTGCTGATGGAGCACGTCGTACTGGCGGTGCTCGTCTCGCCGTGGGTCCTGCCCGCGCTGCGGGCGCTGCGGCGGGCCGGCCGACGCACCCAGGTCGGCGTGCTCGTCATCGGCGCCGGCTCCAGCGCGCTGGCCACGACGATGTTCACCGCCGCGTTCCGGCTCGGCGACCCGATCACCCCGCAGGTGCTGCAGAAGCTGCAGCCGCTGATCGCCGTCCTGCTGGCCGCGGTGCTGCTCGGCGAGCGGCTGACGCCGCGGTTCGGGCTGTTCGCCGTCCCGGCGCTGGCCGGGGCGTGGCTCCTGTCGTTCCCGGACCCGCTCGGGGTGAGCGTCTCCGGC
>JBMOMI010000287.1:0-4873 GCA_049325235.1 Actinomycetota bacterium
GGCGCCGACGGCGGCGATCCGGCCACCCTCGAGCACCACCGTGCCGTTCTCGATCGGCTCACCCGCGATCGGGACGACCCGACCCCCGGTGATCGCGATGGGCTGGCCGCTGGCTGTCACCGTTGCTCCCCTTTCGTCCGCGGTGCCCCCGATCCTGGCACGGCCGCACCCGCCCTACCCTGTCGGGCGTGGCGCGACCGGCGAGGCAGCAGTACCCCCGCTTCGCGGACCGGGCCCGCCGGGCGATCGCCGGCCAGAGCCCCCCGACCCTGCAGATCGGGCTGCGCACCCGCCGCAGCGACCTCGACGACCTCTCCTCGCACGCGGCCCTGGAGCTGGCGCTGCGGATCGGCGAGGCGATGCTCGCGGTCGGCGTCCCGGCGGCCGACGTCACCGCCACGGTGCTGCGCGTGGCCGCCGCCTACGGGATGACGTCGTGCCAGGTCGACGTCACGTACACGTCGCTGACCGTCAGCTGGGACCGGGACGGCGCCGTGCCGCTCACCGGCATGCGCATCGTCCGGGTCCGGACCACCGACTACAGCCGGCTGCACGGCGTGACCGACCTGGCGGCCCAGGTCGCCGAGGGCGGCGTGGACGTCGAGGAGGCGCACCGCCGGCTGGACGCCGTCCTGGCGGCGCCGCACCCCTACCGCCGGTGGGTGGTGACGGTCTCGCTCGGGCTGGCCGCCGGCGCGGTCGGCCTGCTGCTCGGCGGCGGGCCGCTCGTCGCGCTGGCCGCCGGCGGCGCGTCGGCCGGTATCGACCTCGTCATGCGGGCCCTGACCCGGTGGGGCGTGCCGCAGTTCTTCCAGCAGACGGCCTGCGCGATGTTCGCGACCGGGGTGGCGGTGCTGCTCGTCGTCGCCGGCGCCCAGGTGCGCACGTCGCTGGTGGTCGGCGCCGGCATCGTGGTGCTGCTCATGGGGATGTCGCTGTTCGGCGCGGCCGAGGACGCGATCAGCGGGTTCCACGTCACCGCCGCGGCCCGCTCGTTCGAGGCGATGACGCTGACCGCCGGCATCGTCGTCGGCATCGCGTTCGCGCTCGACCTGGCCCGGCGGGCGGGCGTGCCGCTCGTCGTCCTCGACCCTGTGCCGCTACGCGTGCCGCCGACGCTGCAGCTGCTCGCCGCGGGCGGCATCGCCGCCTTCTTCGCGATCGCCTCCTACGCCCGCCCGCGCCCGGCGGCGGTCGCTGCGCTGGCCGGCGGGACGTCCTGGGCGGTGTTCGCGCTGGCCCGCGACCTCGGCATCGGCCCGGCGGTGGCCAGCGCGCTCGCCGCCGTCGTCGTCGGGTTCGTCGGCGACGTCCTCACCCAGCGCCTGCGGATCCCACCGCTGGTCGTCGCGGCGTCCGCGGTCGCCCCACTGCTGCCCGGCCTGGCCATCTACCGCGGCCTGTTCGCGATCGTCGTCGACGCCGACGTGGACGCCGGCCTGGCGCAGCTGGCCACGGCCGGCGCGATCGGTCTCGGGCTGGCGGCCGGCGTGACGCTGGGGGAGTTCCTCGCCACCCCGATCCGCACCGAGCTGGACCGCTGGGACCGCAAGGTGCGCCGTCGCGCGACCGGCGCCACGGACTGAGCCGACGTGCCGCCGGGGCGGCCGCGCGCCCGCGACCGTCGTGCTCCACCCTGGACCGCATGACCACGCGTCCTGATGCCCGCCGCTGGCGGCGCTACGTCGCCCTCGGCGACTCCTTCACCGAGGGGATGAGCGACCCGGACCCGGCCGCGCCCGGGGAGTACCGCGGCTGGGCCGACCGGCTGGCGGCCCTGCTGGCCTCCCGGGCCGCGGCGGACGGCGCGCCGCCGGTCGAGTACGCCAACCTCGCCGTGCGGGGCCGGCTGCTGCCGCAGATCCTTGCCGAGCAGCTCCCCGTCGCGCTGGCCTCGGGCGCCGACCTGGTGAGCATCGTCGGCGGCGGCAACGACGTCCTGCGGCCGAGCACCGACCCCGACGCCCTGGCCGCGCAGCTCGAGGACGCCGTGGCCCGCCTGCGCGGCACCGGAGCCGACGTCCTCATGGCGACGGGCGTGGACCCCCGGAACGCACCGCTGATCCGGCGCACCCGGGGGCGCGTCGCCGTCTACAACGCGCACATCTGGTCGATCGCGGCGCGCCACGGCGCGTACGTGCTCGACCTGTGGGGACTGCGGGCCCTGCACGACTGGCGGATGTGGGCGCCGGACCGGATCCACCTGTCCACCGAGGGGCACGTGCGGGTGGCCGCCCTGGCCGCCCGCACCCTGCACCTCGGGGACGACGACGCTCACCTGACCCCGCTGGACCCCCTGCCGGCCCGCGGCCGGCTCGACTCCCTGCGCGAGGACGCCGCCTGGGTGCGCGAGCACGTCGCCCCGTGGGTGCGGCGACGGCTGCGCGGGGAGTCCTCCGGAGACCGCCGCACGGCCAAGCGCCCGCAGCCGGTGGCGCTCGACGTCCGGGACTGACGCGCCGCGAGCGCGCGCTCCGCGCTCACCGGTGCACGGCCGCCGGGCGGCGGTCCTGCGAGAGGCCGACGACCAGCAGCAGCGCGGCGCTGGCCAGGTGCAGCACGTTGTCGGCGCCGTTGAGCGCCAGGATGTTGAACGACGTCCCGACGAGGAACAGGCCCAGCAGCCCGACGAGGAGGTAGACGCCGCCCACGGTGGTGTTGACCGCGCGGGCCGACGCCACGCTGCGCGACCCCAGCAGCAGGAGCACGCCGACGAGCAGGTGGACGACGTTGTGCAGCGGGTTCACCTCGAAGACGATCAGCTTCTCGCCCTCGGCCGCGGCGAGGCCGACCCCGGAGGTGACGGCGAAACCGAGCAGCCCGACGAGGACGTAGACGGCCCCGAACACCGTCCCGACGAGGCGGTTCACGGAGCGTCCGGTCGTGCTGGCCATGTGTGTTCTCCTCCCTGTGGTGGCCGCCGGGCGGGCGGCCGGTACGCCGGCCTGTTCGGTGCCGTCCGGCGTCAGGATTGGTGCCGTTTCCCGGCTCCGGTCCGCACCGATAGATTGCAGCGTCATGGACTCCGCGCCACCCCGCGACACTGCGCCGGGCGTGGACGAGGCCGTTCACCTCCTGTCCCTGGCACAGCAGCACGCGGACGCCCTCAAGGAGGAGGCCGAGCGGCTGCACGCCGAGGCGACACGGCTGCACCGCGAGGCCGAGCAGGCCCATCGGGCCGCCACCGCCCGGCTCACCGAGGCGCACGAGGAGGCCGCCCAGCTGGTCGGGGACGCCGGTGAGCAGGCGGCGCTGGTCACCGACGCGGCCGGCCGGACCAGCGAGCAGCTCCTCGCGCAGGCCGAGTCCGAGGCCGCCGAGCTGCGGGCCGAGGCCGAGACCGTGGCGGTCACGGCGCGCCAGGAGGCCGACCGGCTGGTGTCCGAGGCGCGGGCCGAGGCGGAACGGATCCTTGCCGAGGCCACGGTGGACGTCGAGCAGCGCACCGCCGCCCTCGCGCGGGAGTCCGAGCAGGTCCGGGCGGCGGCGGCGAGCGAGGCCGAGGCACTGGTGGCGCAGGCGCGCGCCGAGGCGGAGCGGCTGGTCGCCGAGGCCTCCGCCCAGGCCGAGCGGTCCCGCAGCGCGGCCACCGCGGAGCTCGCCGAGGCCCGGGCGGCCGCTGCCGCCGAGGTGGAGACCGCGCGCGAGCAGGCCCGCCACCTGCGCGAAGCCGCCCGTGCCGCGGCGGACGCCGAGCTCGCGGAGGCCGAGGAGCAGACGGCGTGGACCCGCCGCACGGTCGACCAGCTGCTCACCACCGCCGAGGCGGAGGCCCAGCGCAGCCGGGACCGCGGGCACGCCGAGGCAGCGGCGATCGTCCGGTCGGTGCGCGGCCGCCTGCAGCGGGTGCTCGCCGCCAGCGCCGAGCGACTGCGGGACCGGCTGGACACCGCCGACGCCGAGATCGCGGCCGTGCGCGCGGAGGCCGACGAGGCGCTGCGGCAAGGACGTCTCGACGCGGACGCCGAACGGACCAGCGCGCGGCAGGAGGCCGAGCGGATCCTCGCCGAGGCCGAGGCCGAGGCCGCCGCGAAGGTCCAGCGCGCCGAGCGCCGGCTCGGTGAGGCCGAGAACGGCGCCCGGATGCTCCGCGAACGGGTCGCCGAGCAGGTCGCCGCTGCCCAGCGGGAGGCGCAGGACCTGCGCCGCACCGCCCGCGCCGAGGCCGCCCAGCTGATCGCTGCCGCGCGCACCGAGGCTGACGACCTGCGCTCCCAGGCCCGCGAGATCCTGGACCGGGCCCGCGGCGAGGTCGCCGTCCTGGCCCGGCGACGTGACCAGATCTCCGCCGAGCTCGGCCAGCTGTCCGGCGTGATCGACGCCCTGGCCGTGCCGGAGAACCCGCCCCCCACCCAGCCCGCCACCGACGAGGGATGACGAAGCCGAGATGAGCGAGACCTCCACCTTCCGCACCGTGCTGCGCGGCTACGAGCCGGCCCAGGTCGACCAGCGCATCCGCGAGCTCAGCGAGGCGCTGTACGTCGCGCGCCAGCAGTCCGACGAGCTGGCCAAGCGGGTCCAGGCCCTCGAGGCCGCCGAGGCCGAGCGGGCGGCGCAGCCGGCTCCGCAACCGGAGCAGGTCCCCGCCCCGGAGCCGACGTTCGCCGACCTCGGCGCCCGGATCGGCCAGATCCTGCAGCTGGCCGACGACGAGGCCGCGGACCTGCGGCGCCGCGCCCACCAGGAGGCCGAGACGCACCGGCGGGACGTCGAGGAGGCCAGCGCGATCGTCCGCGCCGAGGCCGACCGGTACGCCGAGAACACGCGCAGCGCCGCGGACTCCGAGGCAGCCCGGGTGCTGGAGGACGCGCGGCGCCGCGCGGACGAGATCCTGGACGAGGCCGACCGGGACGCCACGGCCCGCCGGGAGGAG
>JBMOMI010000288.1:0-4871 GCA_049325235.1 Actinomycetota bacterium
TTCGCGGTCTGTTGGCTGCGCACGGCGCGGCTGTCCGTGCGCGTCGCGCGGTCCGAGGGCTTCGAGGTCCTGCAGGCCTGTAACCCGCCGGACACGTACTGGCTGCTCGGGCTGCTGTGGAAATCGTTGGCAGGCAAGGCTTTCGTGTTCGATCAGCACGATCTGTGCCCGGAGGTGTACGAGGCCCGGTTCGCTCGGCGTGGCGTCCTGCACCGCGGTCTGCTCGCCCTCGAGCAGGCGACCTACCGGGTCGCGGACCAGGTGATCGCCCCCAACCCCGGTTACGCCGAGGTCGCGATGACCCGAGGGCATGTCAAGCCCGCGCGCGTGAGCATCGTGATGAGCACCCCGGACGCGCGGCGCATGGTGCGCGGGGAGGTGGAGCCGGCGCTGAGACGGGGTCGCAGGCATCTGGCCTGCTACGTCGGCGTGATGGGTCCGCAGGACGGCGTCGACCGACTCGTCGAGGCGATCCACCACTACGTGAACGTCTTGGGGCGCACCGACTGCCACTTCGGCCTCATCGGGTTCGGCGACAGTCTGGCAGCGCTGCGAGAACGGGTGGTCGCCCTCGGCCTCGGGAAGTGGGTGACCTTCACCGGACGGGTGGGCCACGACGAGCTCGGCCGGTGGCTGTCCACCGCGAGCGTGGGTTTCACCCCCGACCCACCCAACGAGTTCAACCACCGCTCGACGATGAACAAGACGCTCGAGTACATGGCTCACGGCGTTCCGGTGATCGCCACCGACCTGAGGGAGACCCGGCGGTGCGCGGGTGATGCGGCGCGCTACACCGGCGACGGGGAACCGGCGGAGGTGGCCCGTGCGCTCGCCGAGTTGCTCGACGACCCCGCGCGCCGGCGCCAGATGGGCCGGGTCGGCCGCGTCCGGATCGAGCGCGAGCTCGCGTGGGAGACACAGGCTGCGTCATACCTCTCGGTGATCGATCGCGCACTGTCTGTGCGTGGGCGGCCACGCGCTGGATCGCCTGCGCCGCAACGGATTCTCCCGAATCAGCGTCGGGAGTCGCCGATGCCTGTCACGATCGGTGCACACACAGGCCGACCCGGGGAACACGACGCCATGAGCGACCCGGGCTCGACTGCGACGAGGGGGCAATCGTGATGAAGACGGCGATCCTGGCCGGTGGCCTCGGCAGCCGGCTCGCCGAGGAGACGGTCGTCAAGCCCAAGCCGATGGTGGAGATCGGCGGCAAACCGATCCTCTGGCACATCATGCGCCACTACCTGCGCTACGGGTTCGACGACTTCGTCATCGCCACCGGATACAAGGGCGAGGTCATCAAGCGGTGGATGGTGGACTACGCGAGCCTCGCCGCGGACGTCACGGTGCGACCGCACGCCGGCGAGGTGCAACGCCATGCCGGCGAAGGCTGCGAGGACTGGACCGTCAGCGTCGTCGACACCGGCGCCGACACGAACACAGGCGGGCGCATCAAGCGGCTCGCGCCATGGACGGGGTCGTCGACGTTCATGCTCACCTGGGGGGACGGCGTCGGGAACGTCGACCTCCACCGGCTGTTGGACTTCCACCGGTCCCACGGCCGGTTGGCGACGCTGACCGCGGTCAGGCCGCCCGCCCGGTACGGCCACATCGTGACCGACGGCGACCGGATCACCGAGTTCTCGGAGAAGCCGCAGATCGGCGAGGGCTGGATCAACGGGGCCTTCTTCGTCCTCGAGCCGGAGGTCTTCGACTACATCGACGGCGACGAGACGCAGTTCGAGAAGGAGCCCCTCGAGCGGCTGGCGAAGGACGGTCAGCTGATGGCGTACAAGCACGAGGGTTTCTGGCAGTGCATGGACACGGTGCGTGAGAAGCACGTGCTCGAGGAGCTGTGGCGCACCGGTGCGGCGCCCTGGAAGACCTGGGAGTGATGCGATGCGAGTCATGGTGACGGGGCACGACGGCTACATCGGGACGGCACTCGTGCCCCTGTTCCAGGCAGCCGGCCACGGGGTGGTCGGAGTCGACAGCGGCCTGTTCTCCACCTGTGTCTTCGGGCGGGACGACGTGCAGCCGGACGCGGCCCTGTCGATGGACGTCCGGGACCTGCGACCCGAGCACTTCGACGGGATCGACGCGGTCGTGCACCTGGCCGGGATCTCGAACGACCCGCTCGGCGACCTCAACCCGGAGACGACGTTCGACATCAACCACCGGGCCACGGTGCACGTGGCACGAGTGGCCAAGCAGGCGGGCGTGTCGCGGTTCGCGTTCTCGTCGTCGTGCAGCACCTACGGGGCGCACGGTGACACGCCCATCGACGAGACGGCGAGCTTCCTGCCCGTCACGCCCTACGGGGAGTCCAAGGTCCTCGCAGAAGGCGACCTGGCCGAGCTCGCCGACGACGACTTCAGCCCCACCTTCCTGCGGAACGCCACGGCCTACGGGGTCTCGCCACGGCTCCGAGGCGACCTGGTGGTGAACAACCTGGTCGGCTACGCCGTCACGACCGGAGACGTGCTGCTGAAGAGCGACGGGACGCCGTGGCGCCCCCTGGTCCACATCGAGGACATCGCGAGAGCGTTCCTCGCGGTCGTCGAGGCATCGCGCGAGCAGGTGCACCTCAGGGCCTACAACGTCGGCAGGAACGAGGAGAACTACCGCATCCGTGAGGTGGCCGAGATCGTCGAGGACGTCGTCCCGGGCTCGGTCATCCGGCTGAGCGAGGGTGCCAGCCCCGACAAGCGGAACTACCGGGTCGACTGCTCGCGGATCGCCGAGGAGCTGCCGGCCTTCACGCCGCAGTGGACCGTGCGCCGCGGTGTCGAGGAGCTCTACGAGGCCTACCTCCAGTACGGCCTGACCGAGTCGGAGCTCGTCGGACCGCGGTTGCAGCGGATCAAGCACATCCGGGCCGCCCAGTCCGCCGGACTCGTCGACGACCGGCTGCGGGTCGTGGAGGGGGCGCCGGCCGATGTCTGACGTCCTCACCCCGGACCTGCCGCCGTGCCGGTCCTGCGGCGCGAACGCCCTGCGTCCCTTCCTCTCGTTGGGGAAGACCCCGCTCGCGGACGCGCTGGTCGAACCGGGGTCCGACCCGTCCGCGGAGCCACGGTTCCCGCTCGACGTCGCGTTCTGCCCGAACTGCACGCTGGTGCAGATCCTCGAGGAGGTCCCTCCCCAGCTGCTGTTCGTCGACAACTACCTGTACTTCTCGTCCTTCTCCCCGGCCCTGCTCGACCACTCCCGCCGCCACGTCGAGTCGCTCGTCGCGTCGCGGGGCCTGGGCCCGGACCACCTCGTCGTGGAGCTGGCGAGCAACGACGGGTACCTGCTGAAGCAGTTCCTGCCGTTCGGCGTCCGGGTGCTCGGGGTCGACCCGGCGCCCGACCAGGTCCGGGCTGCCAGGGAGGCCGGGGTACCGACGGTCGAGGAGTTCTTCGGTGTGGAGCTCGCCCACCGGCTTCGCGAGGAGTACGGACCGGCTGACGTCGTCGTCGCGAAGAACGTCATGGCGCACGTTCCGCAGCTCAACGACTTCGTGGGCGGCATCGCGGCCTTGCTGGCGCAGGACGGCGTCGCCACCGTCGAGAACCCGTGGGTCCGTGACCTGATCGACCACGGTGAGTTCGACACGATCTACCACGAGCACTTCGTCTACTACTCCTGCACGGCCGTCGACGCGCTGATGCGCCGCCACGGTCTCGTCCTCAACCAGGTCGACTACTTCCCCGACCTGCACGGCGGGACGCTGCGCTGGACGGTCGGCCGCACCCGGGACTCCGACGGCAATGCCGGGGCCTACCTGGCTCTGGAGGAGGCCCGGGGCCTGACGTCCTTCGACTACTACGCCGACTTCGCGGCCCGGGTGCAGGAGAGCCGGACGGCCCTGCTGGACCTCCTGCGGGGGCTGAAGGCGGACGGTGCACGCATCGCCGCGTACGGAGCCGCA
This sequence comes from Actinomycetota bacterium, assembly GCA_049325235.1. Taxonomy (GTDB): domain Bacteria; phylum Actinomycetota; class Actinomycetes; order Actinomycetales; family SCSIO-59966; genus SCSIO-59966. Next base: position 3,920 of record JBMOMI010000288.1, read on the forward strand.
GCGAAGGGGAGCACGCTGCTGAACTACGTCGGCATCGGAACCGAGCTGGTCGACTTCGTCGTCGACCGCAACACGTACAAGCACGGCAAGCTCATGCCTGGGACGCGCCAGCCGGTCCGACCGGTGGACGCCCTCCTGGAGGAGCAGCCCGACTACGTCCTGCTGCTGGCGTGGAACTTCACCGCCGAGATCCTCGACCAGCAGGCGGAGTACCGCCGCCGGGGCGGCCGCTTCATCCGGCCGGTGCCCGTCCCGGAGGTCATCTCGTGACGGCGCCCTGCCCTGCGTGCGACGGCAGCTCGCTGAGGCCCTTTCACGGCGTCGACGGGGTGCCGGTGAACTCGTGCCTGCTGGTGTCGGACGAGCAGGAGGCGCGACGGTTTCCCCGCGGCGAGCTCCGTCTGGCGTTCTGCGCGGACTGCGGCTTCGTCACGAACACCGCCTTCGACCCTCGGCGGAGCACGTACTCGGAGGAGTACGAGGAGACCCAGGGGTTCTCGCCACGCTTCCAGCGCTTCATCGCCGAGCTGTCCCGGGACTGGGTCCACCGGTTCGGCCTGAGCGGCAAGCACGTCGTCGAGATCGGCTGCGGCAAGGGTGAGTTCCTCGTCGAGATGCTCCGGGCAGGTGTCGGCTCCGGGGTCGGGGTCGACCCTGGTGTCCGTCCGGAACGGGTCCCCGAGGACGTCGCGGGCCGGGCCCGCTGGGTCCGCGGGTTCTTCCCCGAGGCGTTGCCGGAACTCGACGCGGACGCGGTGGTCTGTCGGCACACGCTGGAGCACATCGGTCCCGTGGCCCACTTCATGACCCAGGTGCGCGAGGCCATCGGCGACCGTCGTGACACCGCCGTCCTCTTCGAGCTGCCCGGGACGCAGCACGTGCTCGACGAGGCGTGGTTCTGGGACGTGTACTACGAGCACTGCTCGTACTTCACTGCCGGTTCCCTCGCGCG
>JBMOMI010000289.1:0-4855 GCA_049325235.1 Actinomycetota bacterium
GCCCGGCCTGGGGGGCACGGGTGAGCGGCCTGGCTCGGGACCCGGACCCGGCGTCCGGCCCGGTGCCGGTGCCCGACGCCGCCGCGATGCGCGACCTCGGGGCCCGGCTGGCGGCGTACCTCACCGCCGGGGACCTGGTCGTGCTCTCCGGGGAGCTCGGCGCGGGCAAGACCACGCTGGTACAGGGCCTGGCCACGGGTCTTGGCGTGACAGGTCCGGTCACCTCGCCGACGTTCGTGCTGGCCCGCACCCACCACCCGGCGCGTCCCGGGGGGCCCCCGCTGGTGCACGTCGACGCCTACCGGCTGGGCTCGCTGGCCGAGGTGGAGGACCTCGACCTGGACGCCACCCTCGCCGAGGCGGTCACCGTCGTCGAGTGGGGGGCCGGCAAGGTCGAGGGGCTGTCCGCCGACCGGCTGGAGGTGGAGATCCACCGTCCCACTGGGGGGGACGCCGGGGAGACCCGCTGGGTGCGCTGGCGCGGCGTCGGCCCCCGCTGGGCGGCCGGCGTCCCTGACCCCGGTCAGCTGGCCGCGCGGGGCTAGCCGGTGCGCTCCTCCACTGTTGGTGCGTCACACTCCGACCTGATCAGATCAGAGCCCTCCAGGTAACCGCCTACTGAGCAACCGTATGGCATCCAGGTATCCAGCCATCTGTTCCTGCCGCTCAGGGGTGCCGACCCCTGGACCGATCGGGGACGTTACGCGTGGGTGAGGGCGAGGGAGGTCGAACCCGGCAGCTTGCGCACCGAGGCTGGCCGCACCGAGTACCGAGGAGTCGGTCGTGTTGACCGGTTGCAGCGGTGTCTCAAGCATGTCGGCGAGAAGCTGGCACAGTCGCGGATCCCTTGTGCCGCCACCGGCGACAAACACGACCTGGGGTCGCTCCGGGTCGTCGGCAGTGAGCACGTCGAAGGCATTTCGGATGGCACACACTACCCCGATTACCGCCGACCGCAGCAGAGCAGTGCGGTCATGGGAGATGGACAGACCCACCCAGGCTCCGCCAGCTGCGTCGTCGACGATCGGGGTACGCTCGCCGGTCAGGTACGGGACGAACACGGGAGAGCGGGCGTCTACGTCCAGGCTGTCGTAGACTTCGGCCCAGGTCGCTGCTAGAGCGCGACGGACCCAGCCGAGGGCGAGCCCGACGTTCTGCACCGCTGCCATGGCGTACCACTGCTGCGCCGCGGCCGCCCGGTATAGGTGAGTGGGGGGCGAGCGGACGGGCCCGACCTGGGTCCGCAACTGCAGGATCTGCGCGCCGGAGCCGACGGTGAGCAGGGTCTGCCCGGTCTGCAGCCCGGAGCCGAGCAGTGCGGCCGCGGTGTCGCTGGCGCCCGCGGCCACCGGCACCCCGGCGGGCAGCCCGAGGGCTTCCGCAGATGCCGCAGTCAACCGCCCGGCGCGGTCGCCGGAACCGAGCAGCGGCGGCAGCATGGCCGGCGGAAGGCCCGCGGCCGCCAGGGCGGGTGCGCTCCAGGTGTCGGCCGGGACGTCCCACAGCAGGGTTGCCGAGGCGTCCGACGGCTCGGTGGCGGCGACGCCGGTCAGACACCCCCGCAGCCAGTCCTTCGGCAATAGCACCCAGCGGGCGGCGGCCACCGAGGCCGGTTCGGTGGCCGCCAGCCACGCGTACAGCGGACCGGTCATCCCGGGGACGAGGGGGTTGGCGAGCGCCGCCACCTCGTCGGCAGCGAGCCCGTGCCAGCGCGCCAGGTGCCGGCGGGCTCGGGTGTCGGCCCAGGTGACGGCGGGCCGTACGGGACGCAGGTCCTTGTCCGCGAGGACGATGCCGTGCATCTGACCGTCCACACCGACGGCGCCGACGCTGAACTCGCTGCCGACGGGAGAGTCCTCGCGTGCCCGGCTCACCGCCTCGCAGACCGCCCCGCAGGTGGCCTTCCACCACGCGCCCGGATCCCCCTCCGCCGCTCCCGGCGCCGGGGTCTCCACCTGGTACTCGCGGCTCGCGGTCGCCAGCAGCCTGCCGTCCTCGGTGTACAGAGCGGCCTTGACGCCCGAGGTGCCGAGGTCGATGCCGAGGAACGCCCGGCTCACCGTTGGAGCGAGGAAGGCACGGCGAGCCCGTGACGCATGTAGTCGAGCGCGTGAGCGGCCAGGTCGTGGCCGTCGTCCCAGAGGTTGCGCCAAACCGCGAGCATGTTGGACAGGCTAGGGTGGACGACCGCTGAGGAGAAGCTCTCGAAGGTGACGGTCCCCGTGTACCCCGCCTCGCGCAGGGCGGTGAAGAACTGCGGGAAGTCGACGGTGCCGGTTCCCAGGTAGCCGCGGTTGCTCTCGCCGATGTGCACGTAGCCGAGCCGGTCCCCACAAGTGCGTACGGGGGCGGCGAAGTCGGTCTCCTCGATGTTCATGTGGTAGGTGTCGAGGTGTACGACGACGTTGTCCGCGCCGACGTCGTCGATGAAAGCCATCGCCTGCTCCGCCGTGTTGAGCAGGTTGCTCTCGTACCGGTTGACGACCTCCAGGCCTACCGCGATCCCGTGAGCGGACGCTTCGCTCGCCAGTTCCCGGATGGCCGCGACCGAGTTCGCTCGGCCCGCCGACGTGGACGGCTGCGGGTACTTGGCCAGCGCCGAGTAGACGACGCCGCCCAGGTAGTCCGCGCCGAGGGCGTGGGTGACGGTCAGGGCGTTGGCGAGGCGGCGCGCGCCGCGCATCACGACGGCCGGGTCGCCGCTGGAGATGTCCGCGCCGAGGTCCAGCCCCAGGCTGCAGCCGGCGCGCAGCCCGTGCTGCTCCAGCAGCGCGCGCGTGCTGCCCGTATCGACCGAGGCGGGGTCCAGGACGGGGATCTCGATGAGGTCGAAGCCCGTCCTGGCCGTGGCCACGATGGCCCGTTCGGCCTCCTGGTGGCTCCAGCCGCCGACCCAGACCAAAGCGTGTACGCCGAGGGTGTTCATGGGAGTCGTCTCCTTGGTGGTGTTCGAGCGATCAGGCGGCGCGCGCTCCGGTGATGAGCGCGACCAGTTCGTCGCCGGTGGTTTCGTGGGTACGCCGGCCGGTGACCAGGCGTCCGGAGCGCATGACCCAGATCTGGTCGGACAGGCGCATCACTTGGTCGAAGTTGTGGCTGATGAGGAGCACGGCCAGGCCGTGCTCGCGCAGGCCGAGGATGAGCTCCTCCACCTTCGCCGTCTCGCGCAGGCCGAGCGCGGCGGTCGGCTCGTCCATGATGACGAGCTTGGAGCCCCACCCGGCAGCCCGACTGATGGCGACAGCCTGGCGCTGGCCGCCCGACAGGCGCCGCACGCGGGACCTGACGTTGGGAATGTTCATGACGAGGCGGGACATCATCTCCTGCGCCTCGACCTGCATCCTCTTGCGGTCCAGCATGGCGACGGGCCCGAGCCGGCGTACGAGTTCCCGGTTGAGGAACAGGTTCTGCCAGATCGTCAGGTCGTCGACGAGGGCCAGGTTCTGGTGGACCGTCTCGATGCCTGCCCGCCGGGCGTCCTCGGGGCGGTGAAAATGCACAGGTTGCCCATCGAGGACGACCTGGCCCTTGTCCGGCGGGTGGACGCCGGCGATGCAGCGTACCAGCGTGGACTTGCCGGCCCCGTTGTCCCCCACGATCGCCGTGATCTCGTGGGTCCGTACCGTGATGGAAACGTCCTCGAGGGCCCGGACGTTGCCAAAGGACTTGCTGATGTCCTCGCATCGCAACAGGGTCTGGCCGTTGCCGGCGCCGTGGGTCTGATCTGCCTGAGTCACTTCTGGAACCTCATCAGGAGGGCGGCCAGGACGACGACGATGCCGACCGCAAGCGGCTGGTAGAACTGCGACACGCCGAGCAGGGTGAGCCCGTTGACCAGCGTGGTCAGCAGGATGGCTCCGACGACGGGGCCGGCGATGGTCCCCCGCCCGCCGAAGAGGCTGACTCCCCCCAGGACGACCGCGGCGACGGCGTTGAGCAGGTAGCTGGTGTTGGCCGCGGGCTCGGCCGCCCCGAGCCGGGACACCAGCAGGATGGCCCCGACGCCGGCCATCACGCCGCTGATCGTGTAGACAGCGATCTTGACGCGGTCAGTAGAGACGCCCATGTTGCGGGCGCTCTCCGGTTCGCCACCAGTGGCGAGCAGATGCACGCCGAACCTTGTGTGGAACAGGACGTAGTGCCCGATGACCGCCAACACCAGGGCGACCAGGACCGAGTATCCGATCGGTCCCACCGAGCGGGTCGCGAGTCGGAGCAGGAGCAGATTGGTCACCTGCACCGGCTTACCGTCGGAGATGATGAGGGCGAGCCCGGAGGCCGCGCTCAGGGTGCCCAGCGTGACCACGAAGTCCGGGACCTTGCCCTTGGCGATGATGGCGCCGTTGGCGACACCGACAAGTCCGGCGACGGCGACGGCCGCGGCCATCGACACCCCGATCGACCAACCCTTGCTGGCGGTCCAGCCGAGTATCACCGCACCCAGGGTCATCACGGAGGCCATCGACAGGTCGATGCCGGCCGTCGCCACGACGAAGGTCTGCCCGATCACCAGTACGGCGGGGATGGCAGCGGCGAGCAGGATCGCCTGGATGTTGCCCGTGCTCAGGAACACTGGGCTGGTGGCCGCGAAGACGACGACGAGCACGACTAGGCCGACGACCGCGGCCCAGTCGGCCCAGAAGCCCATGTCCCGGAGCCGGGCGAGGGCTCCCTCACTGCGGGCCGTGGGCCCCGGCGCCGTCCCGGCGTCCGGTGTGGCGGCCAATTTGCCGGCATCGCTCACGAGTGTCTCCTGGCCCAATCTGAAGTGGTCGGGATGCCGTAGATGTTCATGGGCTTGGCGCTGCTGTCGCGCGCCGGGCCGGGGGACGGTGCGCCCTTGGGTGCACCGTCC
>JBMOMI010000290.1:0-4846 GCA_049325235.1 Actinomycetota bacterium
ACGGGCGTCGCCGCGCTCCTGCTCGTCGTCGTCCGGCCGGTGGCCCTACGGAAGCTCAAGCCCGCCGGGCCGACCCAGCGCACCAACACCGCCGCCCACGTCGGCCGGGAGGCGGAGGTGCTGCGCACCGTCACCGCTCGCGAGGGCCTGGTCAAGCTCGCGGGCGAGGAGTGGAGCGCCCGCAGCGCCACCGCCGGCCGCACGTTCGAGGCCGGTCAGATCGTCAGCGTGGTCCGCATCGACGGCGCGACGGCCGTCGTCGACGCCCGCCCGAGGGAGACCGAGTGATGGAGAACCTGCCCCTCTACATCGTCCTGTTCCTGCTCGTGGCGTTCACCGTGATGACCCTCGTGCGGGCCGTGCGGATCGTCAACCAGACCACGGCGCTCATCGTCGAGCGCCTGGGCCGCTACAGCCGCACGCTGGAAGCGGGCCTGCACTTCCTCATCCCCTTCCTCGACCGGGTGCGGGCCCGCGTGGACCTGCGCGAGCAGGTCGTGTCCTTCCCGCCGCGGGACGTCATCACGTCCGACAACCTCATGGTCAAGATCGACACGGTGATCTACTTCCAGCCGACCGACCCCAAGGCGGCGGTGTACGAGATCGCCAACTACATCGACGGCATCGAGCAGCTGACCGTCACCACGCTGCGGAACGTCATCGGCTCCCTGGACCTCGAGCAGACGCTGACCAGCCGCGACCAGATCAACCGGCAGCTGCGCGGCGTCCTGGACGACGCCACCGGGCGGTGGGGCATCCGCGTCAACCGGGTGGAGATCAAGGCCATCGACCCGCCGCCGAGCGTGCAGGACTCGATGGAGAAGCAGATGCGCGCCGAGCGCGACCGGCGCGCCGCGATCCTCAACGCCGAGGGGGTCAAGCAGTCGCAGATCCTCACCGCCGAGGGCGAGAAGCAGGCCGCCATCCTGCGGGCCGAGGGGGCGGCGCAGGCCGCGATCCTGCAGGCGCAGGGCCAGTCGCGGGCGATCCTCCAGGTGTTCGACGCCATCCACAAGGGCAACCCGGACTCCAAGCTGCTGGCGTACCAGTACCTGCAGATGCTGCCGCAGATCGCCCAGGGCGAGGCGAACAAGGTGTGGGTGGTGCCGACCGAGCTCACCCAGGCGCTGCGCGGGATCGGTGCGGCCCTCGGCGGCGCGGACGGCGCCGGCGCGGCCGCAGACCTCGACGCCGGGCCTCGCGGCGTCCTCTCCGAGGCAGGGGTGGACGCCGGGACCGTCCGGCTCGGCGAACCGGTCCTGCAGGACCCGGGTGAGGCCCTCGAACAGGCACGGGCCGAGGCGGCCGGCGCGACGGAGGAGGCCGAGCGGGCCACCCCGGCGCCCCGGGCTGCCCCGGCGGAGTGATGCCCGTGACCTAGGGTGGCCGCCCGTGGGCTGGCTCGAGGCGGTGGCGATCTTCGGTGCGGGGATGGCCGCCGGGACGATCAACACGATCGTCGGCTCCGGGACCCTCATCACGTTCCCGACGCTGCTCGCCTTCGGCTACCCGCCCGTGGTCGCGAACATCTCCAACAACATCGGGCTGGTCCCCGGCGGCGTCTCCGGCACGTGGGGCTACCGCAGGGAGCTCGCCGGCCAGCGCCGGCGCCTGCGGCTGCTCGCGCCGATGTCCCTGCTCGGCGGTGTCACCGGCGCCGTCCTGCTGCTCGTGCTGCCGGACGAGGCGTTCACCCGGATCGTGCCCGCCCTGCTGGCCCTGTCGCTCGTGCTGGTCGTCACCCAGCCGGCGATCCAGCGGCGCCTGCAGGCACGGCGGGCCGCGCGCGGCGCCGGGCCCGAGGACACCGGGCACCTCGGGCTCGCCGCCGGCGGCACGTACCTGGCCGGCGTGTACGGGGGCTACTTCGGCGCCGCGCAGGGGGTCCTCCTCGTCGGTCTGCTCGGCTCCTTGCTGCCGGAGTCGCTGCAGCGCGTGAACGCGGCGAAGAACCTGCTGTCCCTCGTGGTGAACAGCGTTGCGGCCGTGACGTTCTGCCTGGTCGCGTTCGACCGCGTGCACTGGGGGGTCGTGGGCCTGGTCGCCGCCGGCTCGATGCTGGGCGGCGTCGCCGGAGCGTCCGTCGGCCGGCGCCTGCCCGCACAGGTGCTGCGCGGGGTCATCGTCGTCGTCGGCAGCGTCGCGATCTGGCGCATCCTCGTCTCGTGAGGCTGCCCCTGGTGGAGGTCGAGGACCCCGCCGACCCCCGCCTCGACGAGTACGCCCGGCTCACCGACGTCGCGCTGCGCCGCCGGCGGGAGCCGGCGGAGGGTCTCTACGTCGCCGAGTCGCACACCGTGATCCGCAGGGCGCTGGCCGCCGGCCACCGGCCGCGCTCCTTCCTCATGGCGCACCGCTGGCTGCCCGAGTCGGCCGACCTCCTCGACGCGGCCGCCGGGCACGGCGTCCCCGTCTACGTCGCCGACGAAGCGGTCCTCCAGCGGCTCACCGGCTTCCACCTCCACCGCGGGGCCCTGGCCTCCATGCACCGGCCGGTGCTCCCCGACCTCGACGACGTCGTCCGCGGCGCCCGGCGCGTCGCCGTCCTGGAGGACGTCGTCGACCACACGAACGTCGGGGCGGTCTTCCGGGCGGCCGCGGCCCTCGGCGTGGACGCGGTGCTCGTCAGCCCGCGCTGTGCGGACCCCCTGTACCGGCGGAGCATCCGGGTGAGCATGGGCACGGTGTTCCAGGTGCCGTGGACGCGTCTTCAGCCGTGGCCGGGCGGGCTCGACCGCCTGCGCGCGGGCGGCTTCACGGTCGCGGCTCTCGCGCTGGACGACGACGCCGTGGACCTCGACGAGTTCGTGCGCACCCTGCCCGACCGGCTCGCCCTGATGCTCGGCACGGAGGGCGACGGCCTGTCCCGGCGCTCCGTCGCCGCCGCCGACGTCGTCGTCCGGATCCCGATGGCCGGGGGAGTGGACTCCCTCAACGTGGCGTCCGCGGCCGCCGTGGCGTTCTGGGCAACCCGTGGTTGACGGCGGGCCAGCGGTCTCAGCGAGCCAGTCCCTCGACGACCCGGCCCCGCGGCAGCTCGGCCAGCAGCCGGCCCGGCAGCGCCAGCTTGGAGCGGCGCACGCCGCTGCCGACGACCGCGACCGCCACGCCGAGCACAGCCGCGTCCACGAGCACCGGCCACGTGCCCGGCAGCCCGACCGGCGTGATGCCGCCGTACTCCATCCCGCTGCGCTCCACGGCGTCGTCGGTCGCGAGGAACGACGCCTTGCGCACGTCGAGCTGGCGCCGGACCACGGAGTTGACGTCCGCGCGGGTCGTCGCCAGGACGACGCAGGCGGCCACCCGCTCCTCGCCGGCCCGGCGGCCGGCCACCACCACGCAGTTCGCCGAGGCGTCCAGGGGCACCTCGTAGGTCGCCGAGAACTCGGCGGTGTCCGCGAGGCGCGGGTCGATCTCCGCGACGGCGACGTCCCCGGCGTGGGGCCACTCGCGCAGCGCCGCCACGACCGGCGCTGCGAGCAGCTCGGGCCGCTCGAGCGCCGGCTCCCAGGCGAGCGTGCCGACGGCGATGCCGCCGGGCGTCACGTCTGCTGGTACGTCGCGGTCAGCGTGGCCCGCGCGAGGGTGTGACCGAGCATCGAGAACGACACGACGGTGGGAGAGGCGTTGTGGTCCACGCCGAGGGACTCCGTGTCCAGGGCGTGGACGGCGAACACGTACCGGTGCGGGCGGTCCCCCTTGGGAGGCGCGGCCCCGCCGTAGGCGCGCGTCCCGTAGTCGCAGCGCACGTGGAACGCCTTGCCCGGCAGCTTGTCGTCGCCCTCCTCGCCGGCTCCGGCGGGCAGCTCCGTCACGGACGCCGGCAGGTCCACCACCGTCCAGTGCCAGAAGCCGGCCGGGGTCGGGGCGTCGGGGTCGAAGCAGGTGACGACGAAGCTCTTGGTCCCCTCGGGGAAGCCGTGCCAGCGCAGGTGCGGGGACGTGTTGCCGCCGGCGTGCGTGTGGGCCCGGCCCATCGGCTGACCCTGCGCCAGGTCGTCGCTCTCCAGCGTGAACGACGGCACCTCGGGCAGCATCTCGTACGGGTCGGGTGCGGTGGGTCGGTCGAGGTTCATGCGGGCACGCTAGCGCCCCTCGCCGCCCTTCGCCCGGCTCCTCACCGCCACCGGCAGCGCGATCCAGAACACCACGAACCACAGGGCCACCGCGCCGGTGACGGCGAACGCCGCCGACCGGCTGAGCAGGGCGTCGACCGCGACGAGGCAGCCCCCGAGCATCGTCACCGCGAGCAGCACGAGCCCCCCGGCGGCGAGCCGCGAGCTGGTGCGCACCAGGTCCTCCTTGAGTCCCTGACGGAACACGGTGCGGTGCAGGGCGACGGGCGCGATGAGCAGCGCCGTGGCCAGGGCGGCCGTGACGATGGTGCCGCTCAGCACCAGCTGGGAGAACCGGTCCTTCTCCTGCATCAGCGGCGTGAAGGCGGCAGTCAGCAGGAACGCGAAGAGGATCTGCACGCCCGTCTGGGCGACCCGCAGCTCCTGGAGCAGCTCGTTGAAGTTGCGGTCCAGCCGCTCGCTCTCGGTCTCGTGACGGCCCGAGACGGGGTTGACCTCCGCGGTCCGGCGATGGTTCTCCACGTCGCGGACGGTACCGCGCGTGCCGGGCGTCACACCCGGTCATCGCCAGTCCGGGGACAGTCATAGGATGACTGGCGATCTACGGCTCGACCCCGACTGAGGAGACTGCTGCACCGTGAAGCGCGTTCTGATCACCACCGCCGCCTCGGCCGTGCTCGTCCTGACCGGCTGCGCCGGGAACGGCGAGGAGACGACCGGCACCGAGCCCACCGCCGGGACGACGGCCGAGACGACGGCCGCCGAGACCA
>JBMOMI010000291.1:0-4820 GCA_049325235.1 Actinomycetota bacterium
GACGGTGCCGCCTGCAGGCCGGCGGAAGCGGGCGTCCCGGGTGTCGAGGGTCCACGGGCAGCTGGTCGCGGCGACGCCGAAGCCGAAGCGGCCGTAGATCGGCGCCTCGGAGGCGATGAGGATGCTCACCGGGGCTGCGGCGTCCCGGGCGCGGGAGAGCTCCTCGTGCATCCACCGGGTGAGCAGCCCGCGGCGGCGGTGCGTCGGCAGCACCGTGACGCTGCTGAGCGCGTTGGCGGCGACCCGGCCGCCGGGGACGTCCAGGTGGGTGTCGAAGGACCGGAACGTGCCGACGACGGCGTCCCCGTCGCGCGCGGCCCACAGCCGTTGCCCGGCGAAGCGTTCCTGGCGCAGCGTCACCTCGTCGTCCGTGGGACGTGGCGCCTGGAACGCCACGGTGACGGCATGGACCCACGCGGTCATCGCCTCGCGATCCGCGGGGTCGACGGGGACCAGCGTGATGTCGGGCATGGCCGACATCCTGGCGGACGCCCGAGTCGTCGCCCGGCGGGCCGGTGGGCGGTCAGCGGCCCACGGGCTGACGGACGATGGTCTTCCATCGCTCCGGGGCGGCGCGCCGGATGTCGGTGAGGTAGATCTCGTGGTGCTTCCCGCGCAGGGTCAGCCCGGCGTCGTCGACGAAGGCGTGCAGCGCGGCGACCGTGGGGCCCTCGGCGGAGAAGGGGCCGACGTGGAGCACCTGGGCAGCCGGGCCCTCCGTGAAGCGCTCGAGGCGCAGGCGCCGTGCGGCGGGGAGCTGCTTGCGCTCGGCGACGTCCCGGGCCGTCCGCTCGACGAGCGCGGCGGCGGTGCTGCCGGGCACGCGGATCATCATCGTCCAGTCCCAGTCGGACTTGTCGTCGATGCTGAAGCGCGTCATGTCGGGCACCCACCAGAGCCCCTCGAGCGGACCGACCTTCTCGTCCGGCCCGCCGGCCCGCCGAGCCGCGAAGCGCAGCGCGTACGCCACGGCGAAGAGGGCTGCGACGGCGGCCGCGTAGTCGTCCGAGGTGTTCGGGTCCCCGTGCCCGTCGACCATCAGGAACGTCAGCTCGGGCACGTCGACGAGGTGCGGGGTGCGCGAGGCGCGGTAGAGCTGGGCGATCGTCTTCTCGGGGGTCGTGGTCACGGCGCCTCCTTGGTGTCCTCGCAGTGGCCTCGCAGTTGGCCTCGCAGCCCAGCCTGGCCCGCTCCGTAGCGCGCGCCCAGGGCCGGTGGTCACGGCGAGCTGCTGCCTCGGGCGGCGTGGATCACGCTGCATCCCCGTCGTCCTGACGACACGAACGCAGCGTGATCGCGCTGCAGCGCTCTTCTTCGCCGCGATCAGGTGAGGGTCGTGCCGCGTCAGCGCCCCCGGACGCCACCTGATCACGCCGAGAAGATGATCAGGTGCGGCGCGCGCGGTCGGCGAGGGCGGCGACGGCAGCCGTGAAGCACTGCGCGGGCGGGTTGACCAGCCCGGCACCGACCTGCCCCGTGCCCGGCACGCGCCCGGCGATCCCGGTGTTGATCTGCGGGAGGATGCCGGTGCGGGCGACCGCGACGGCGTCGATGCCGGTGGGAGTGCCGCGGAACCCCAGCACCGGCACCTGGAACACCGGGTGCTCGGCGAGGGTGATGTCGTACATGCGCCGGGTGGTGGCCAGCGCGAAGTCCGCATCGCCGCCGACGAAGGCAGTGATCGCCGGCGCTGCGGCCATCGCGAAGCCGCCGACGCCGGCGGTCTCGGTGATCGCGGAGTCGCCGATGTCGGGGTTGGCGTCCTCGGGCCCGTAGTCCCCGAGGTACAGCCCCTCGGGCACGGCCGCCGGTCCGGTGAACCACTCGTCGCCGGTGCCGGAGACCTGGATGCCGAAGTCGGTGCCGTTGCGGGCCATCGCGACGACGAGGGTCGACCCGGGCACGTCGCGCCCGGCGTCCAGGGCCAGCTTGCACGCCGGCATCACGAGGTTGAGGAAGAAGTGGTCGTTGCCGTTGCAGAACCGGACGACGTCGGCCACGTCGCGCGACGGGGCACCGATCTCGAGCAGCTCGGGCACTAGCTCGCGGACCAGCATCATCGTGCCGGCGCGGTTGCGGTTGTGGCCCTCGTCGCCCATCTGCAGCATCTGGGCCACGATCGAGCGGATGTCGAGGGGACCGGCGTCGGAGGCGGCCCGCCGGCGCACCGCCCGCTGCAGCAGCGGCCCGAGCACCTCGGACATCCACCGCAGCCGGCGGGTCACCTCCTCGCCGAACGCGCCGTACCGCAGCACCTTGCCGAGGCCCTCGTTGAGCGAGCAGTACGCCCGGCGGCCGCTCGCCGGGTCGGTCAGCTCGAAGACCCACATGCTCGGGCTGACGACGCCCGCCATCGGTCCGACCGCGGCGTGGTGGTGACAGGGGTCGAGGACGATCTCGGTGCCGTCGGCCAGGCGGCCCGCAGCCAGCTGCGCCTCGGCCTCGTCGGGCGAGCCGGCGAGGCCCTCGAACAGCATTGCGCCGATGAGCGCCCCGCGCATGGGGCCGCTCGCGGTGTCCCAGGTCAGCGGCGGCCCGGCGTGGAAGAACGTGCCCGGGGCGATGGGCAGCGCCTCGGTCGCCGGCAGGACGTCGGTCAGCACGGCGCCGCTGGCGAGTACGCGCTCGACGGCGGTGCGGTTCGCCTCCTCCCGGCGCGGGTCGGCCAGCACGGCCCGGACGGCGTCGGGGTCCGCCAGCGGCGGGCGCCAGTCGACGCGGTCGACGGTGACCGCCTGCTGCTCCAGGGCGTCGGCGAACAGGTCCACGCCGGCGGTGACGACCCGCTGCGGCCCGGCGAGCAGGGCGTCGACGGACGGCGCGAGGTGGTGGGACGTGGTCACGAGGCGGCTCCGGTCGCGAGGTCGACGGCGAGGGCGGTGGCGGCGGCGTTGGACAGCAGGACGTGGGCGCCGGCGGCCGCCAGCGCCTCCGCCTGCGTGGTGAGGCCCTGGGGGTCACCGGCCGTACCGGTCAGCGACACCACCACGTCCAGGGGACGCCCGGCGTCCCTGCCGGTGGACAGGGCCTGCGCGATCACCGGGGCGTGCTCGGCGGCCGGGTCGGGGTGGGCGCCGTGCCCGAGGACCACGTCGAGCAGGACGACGCGCACGCGGGCGTCGTCGGCGCAGGCGCGCAGCGCCTCCAGCCGCAGCGACGGGTCGATCATCGGGTGGGCGCGCCCGACGGTGAGCGCGTCGTCGCCGAGGTCGACCATGGCGTGCTCGGCGCCGGCCAGGGAGCCCGCCAGCGCGCTCGGGCCGTCGACGTGGAGGGCGGGCCAGTCGGCCAGCGGCGTGTTGGACGCCACCGGGCCGAGCCGGCGACCGGCCACCGCCATCGCCTCGTCGCACAGCGTGCCGCCGGCGAACAGGCCGCGCAGCAGGCCCGGTGCCGACGACTTCGGTGCGGCCGGCGGCGCCCAGGTCGGCCAGTCCGGCGGTGCCGTCCCGAGCCGGGTGCACACGCGCTCCGCCACGGTGGTCAGGTCCGGCCGGTCCGGGCCCAGCGTGGCCCACTCCACGTCGGTGCCGAGCTCGGCGGCCAGCGACTCCAGGCGCGACACCACGCCCGCGTCGGCCGGCTTGGAGACGAGGACGACGAGCTCGGTGCCTTCGTCGGCGGCCAGCGCCCGCAGCGCCTGCTCGGCGCCGAGCCCCCCGACCGCAGCGGTCAGGTCGCGGCCGCCGAGACCGAGGCAGTGCCGGACGCCGACTCCAGCGGCGTCCAGCAGCGCCATCAGGTGCTGGGCGCCGGTGCCGGACGCGGCGACCAGCGACACGGGCCCGGGCCGGACGACGTTGGCGAAGCCCAGCCCGACGCCGCCGACGACCGCGGTGCCGCAGTCCGGACCCATGACGAGCAGGCCGCGGCGCGCGGCCTCGGTCTTGAGGGCCACCTCGTCGTGGACGGAGACGTTGTCGCTGAACAGCATCACGGACGACCCGGCGGCGAGCGCGTCGATCGCCTCGGCGGTCGCGTGCTGCCCGGGCACCGACACCAGCGCCAGCGGCGCGGGCTCGCGGCGCAGCGCCAGGCCGGTCGTGCGCGCCGGTTCGGCCGCGGCCCCCGTCGGCCCGGTGTCCTTGCGGGCCAGGGCCCTGGCCAGCTCCTCCAGAGCGGCTGCCAGCGCGGACTCGGCGTCGGCGTCCTCGGCGAGGCGGACGGCGACGACGAGGTCGTCCGGCGCCGCGGGCGGGACGTCGAAGCCCATCTGGGCCAGCACGTCCAGGTTGAGGGGCGTGGCCATGGCCACCTGTGCCGCGGCGACGCCGTCCACCGCGGACACCGAGCGGCTGACCGCCAGCAGGGTGACCGAGTCGTGGTACTGGCCGCGGCGGACCTCGACGTGCTGCTTCATGCGCTCCTCCTGACGGGGTGGCGGCTGGGGACGGACAGCGCCGCGCCGGCCACGGCCAGCAGGGCGGTCGCGAGGTCGGCGCCCGACGTCGAGCCGACGCCGAGCAGGCGACCGGTGGCCTCCGCGACCCGGCGGCCCGTGGACAGCGCCGACAGCGCCTCGACGACCTGCGGGATCGCGCGGCCCGCGGCGGCCTCCGACAGGAGCGCGGCCGAGACGGCGGTGGTCCGGACCGCTGCGGCGGCCGCCACGTCGGCGGCGACCCCGCCGGCGACCGGCAGCCCCCACGCGGTCGCGGCGACGAGCACGCCGGCGGCCACGTCGTCGCCGGTGGGCGTGGACCCGGGCCCGAGGCCGAGGACGGCGACGAGGGCCGCCACGGCGGACGCCGCGTCGCCTGCGCACAGGGCACGTGCCGCCCGGGGGGCCGCCGCGAGGGCGGCGGCGCGAGCGCTGCCCG
>JBMOMI010000292.1:0-4801 GCA_049325235.1 Actinomycetota bacterium
GGCCTTCGTCATCCCCACCGGGTCGATGCAGCCGCTGCTGCAGCCAGGGGACCGCGTCCTGGTCTGGCGGCTGCCGGTCTGGACCGACGACGTGCGCCGCGGTGACGTGGTGGTCTTCGACGGCACGGACGTCTTCGCCGACGAGGGTGACTTCGCCAAGCGCGTGATCGGCCTCGCCGGCGACCGCGTCGCCTGCTGCGGCCCGGCGGGAGCCGTCCTGCTCAACGGGCGACCGATCGAGGAGCCGTACCTCTACCCCGGGGACCGGCCCAGCGACGTCCGCTTCGACGTGGTCGTCCCGCCCGGCAGACTGTGGGTCATGGGGGACCACCGGAGCGTGTCTGCGGACTCTCGTGCCTTCCTGGGCCGGCCGGGTGGTGGAATGGTTCCCGAGGACCGGCTCGTCGGCCGCGTGGCGGCGGTCGTCTGGCCCCTCGACCGCCTCGGCGGCGTCGGCCGCACCGAGTTGGACGTCGCACGACAGGCCACCCCCGCCCTTCCGGAAAGGACGCCGTGAGCGAGCGCACCCAGGACGCCCAGGTCCCCGCCGGCGGGGCTGGCCGGTCCGGCACCCGACCGGCCCGGCGCCGGTCCGGCGTCCTGACCGTCCTCAAGGAGACCGTCATCGTCGTCGGGACGGCGCTGCTGCTGTCCCTGCTCATCAAGACGTTCCTCGTCCAGGCGTTCTACATCCCGAGCCCGTCGATGGAGCCCGCCCTCGTCGCCGGGGACCGGGTGCTGGTCAGCCAGTTGACGCCCGGGCCGATCGACCTGCAGCGCGGCGACGTCGTGGTGTTCAAGGACCCTGGCGGCTGGCTCGACCCGGTGCCGCCGGCGGACCGCGGACCGGTGGGCAACGCGGTCGTCGACGTCCTGACGTTCGTCGGGGTGCTGCCACAGGACTCCGGCGAGCACCTCATCAAGCGGGTGATCGGCCTGCCCGGCGACACCGTCGCGTGCTGCGACGCGCAGGGCCGCGTGACCGTCAACGGCCAGCCGCTCGAGGAGGACGACTACGTCTACCCGGGCAACGCGCCGAGCGAGATGACGTTCGAGGTGACCGTTCCCCAAGGCCGGCTCTGGGTGATGGGGGACCACCGGGAGGCGTCCCAGGACTCCCGGTGGCACCAGGACCTCGAGGGCCAGGGCACCGTCCCCGTGGACGACGTCGTGGGCCGGGCCGTCGCGGTGATCTGGCCGCTGGCCCGGGCCGACTGGCTCGGCAACCACCCGGACACGTTCGCCGCCGTCCCCGCTGGCTGACCGGCCGTGCCGCCGCTGACTCGTCGCGCCGCTCGGGTGCTCTGCGTCGACCGCGTCGGCGCGGTGCTGCTGCTCGCCGGCACGGACCCGGCGCGCCCGGACGACCCGCCGGTGTGGCTGCCGCCAGGTGGCGGGCTGGAGCCCGGTGACGTGGCTCCCGCCGCCGCGGCCTGCCGGGAGCTGTTCGAGGAGACCGGCCTCTGGCTGGACGACGCGGGGCCCGTCGTCGCCTCCCGCCGGGCCGCGTTCTCCTTCGCCGGGCTGGACGTCGAGCAGGACGAGCACTGGTTCGCGGTGCGCACGCCGCGCTTCGAGCCGGTGACGACCGGCTGGAGCCACTGGGAGGAGCGCTGCCTGCGCGGCGCCTCGTGGTGGCGGCCCGGCGAGCCCGTCGAGGGGCTGGTGCCGGACGACGTCGCGCCCCTGGCCGCCACGGCCCACGCCGTGCTGCCGCCCCAGCCGGTGCGGCCGACCGTCCGCGTGCTCGTGGTCGACTCCCGGGACCGCTGCCTGCTGTTGGCGGCGGCGACGGGCGCCGGGGAGCGGGTCTGGTTCCCGCCCGGCGGCGGCCTGGAGCCGGGGGAGGACCCGGTGGCGGCGGCGCGGCGGGAGCTCGCCGAGGAGCTCGGGCTGCGGGTGGGGGACGTGGGGCCGTGCGTGTGGACGCGGCGGCACGTCCTGGACACCGTCGACCTGCGCGAGCGCTGGCACCTGCTGCGCGTCGGCGCCCTGGAGCCGGACGTCTCCGGCTGGACCGACGAGGAGCGGCGGGACGTCACCGACGTCCGCTGGTGGACGATGGAGGAGATGGCCACCACCGGCGAGCTTCTCGTGCCCCGAGACCTGGCGTCCCTGCTGCCCGGGCTGCTCGACGACGACCGCGCCGGCCGCCTGCCCGACGTCCCCGTGGAGGTCGGGCTGTGACGACGACCGCCGAGCGGGGCGCGCCCGCCCGGTCGCGGGTGCCCACCCTGCGGGAGGAGCGGCGGCTGCTGCGCGACGGGGCGATGCTGGTCGCCGGGGTGGACGAGGTGGGCCGGGGCGCGCTGGCGGGGCCGGTGACCGTCGGCGTCGTGCTGGTGGACGCCGGCACGCGCAGCGCCCCGACGGGGCTGCGGGACTCCAAGCTGCTGACCCCGGCCGTGCGAGACGCCCTGGCGCCGCGGCTGCGCCGCTGGGCGGTGGCGTGGGCGGTCGGGCACGCCGAGCCGGACGAGATCGACGCCCACGGGATCCTGTCGGCCCTGCGGCTGGCGGGGATGCGGGCGCTGGCGCAGCTACCGGCCCTGCCGGACGCCGTCCTGCTCGACGGCTCCTACGACTGGCTGACCCGGCCGCCGGTGCCGCTGTCGCTGTTCGAGGACGTCGAGGGGCACGGGACCCCGGACGTCGACCTGCCGGCCGGGTGCGTCCGCACCCTGGTCAAGGGCGACCTGCGGTGCGCGGCGGTGGCCGCGGCGAGCGTGCTCGCCAAGACCGTGCGGGACGCCGTGATGTGCGAGCGCGACGCGGTGTACCCCGGCTACGGCTGGACGGGCAACAAGGGCTACTCGGCGCCGGAGCACCTGGAGGCCCTCGGCGCGCTCGGGCCCTGCGAGCAGCACCGGCGCAGCTGGCGGCTGCCGACCGCCGGCTCACCCGGGCCGGTCGAGCCCGAGGTGGAGGCGACGCCGCCGCTGTTCACCGACGGCGCCGAGGGCATGATGGGGTCGTGAGCGCCGAGGACCTGGAGAACTACGAGACGGAGATGGAGCTCGCGCTCTACCGCGAGTACCGGGACGTGGTGGGCCTGTTCTCCTACGTGGTCGAGACCGAGCGGCGTTTCTACCTCGCCAACCACGTCGACCTCGTGCCCCGGACGTCGGACGGCGAGGTGTGGTTCGAGCTGACCCTCACCGACGCGTGGGTGTGGGACGTCTACCGGTCGGCCCGGTTCGTCAAGTCGGTGCGGGTCGTCACGTTCAAGGACGTCAACGTCGAGGAGCTGTCCAAGAGCGACCTCGAGGTGCCCAAGCCCGACGGCTTCACCGGCTGACCTCCCCTCCACAGCCGGGGTCCGGCGTCCCACCGTCCACAGGCCTGGCCGCGGGGGCTGACGTCGTGCGCGGCCGGCCCGCAGGCTCGCCTCCGGACAGGGAGGTGGTCGGCGTGCGGGCCAAGGACGCCGTGGGGCGGTACGGGGAGCAGGTGGCGGTGCGGCACCTGCAGGACGCGGGCTTCCAGATCGTCGACCGCAACTGGCGGTGCCGCGACGGCGAGCTGGACGTCGTCGCGGTGGACGGCGACTGCCTGGTGGCCGTGGAGGTGCGGACCCGGCGGTCGACCGCGGCGGGTCACCCGCTGGAGTCGGTGACGCCGCTCAAGGTGGCGAGGCTGCGGCGCCTGCTCGGGCGGTGGCTGGACGCTCACCCCGGCGGGCGGTGGGCGGACGTCCGCATCGACGTGGTGGCGGTGCTGCGCCCGCCTCGCGGTGCGGCCGTGGTCGAGCACGTGCGCGGGGTGTCCTGATGCTGGGCCGCACCCAGGCCGTCGCCCTCGTCGGGCTCGAGGGCCACGTCGTCGAGGTGGAGGCCCACGTCGCGGCGGGGCTGCCGGCGTTCGTCCTGGTGGGGCTGCCGGACGCGTCGCTGACCGAGTCGCGGGACCGCGTGCGCGCCGCGCTCACCAATGCCGGCTTCTCGCTGCCCCACCGCCGCGTCACCGTGAACCTGTCGCCGGCGTCGCTGCCGAAGACCGGGTCGGGCTTCGACCTCGCGATCGCCGTCGCGCTGCTGGCCGCCGCCGAGCGGGTCGACCCCGGCCGTGCGCGGTCCGCGGTGCACGTCGGCGAGCTCGGCCTCGACGGCCGGCTGCGGCCCGTCCGCGGCGTGCTGCCGGCGGTGCTGGCGGCGGCGCAGGCCGGGCGGCGGCGGGTCGTCGTCCCTGCGGGCAACGCGGACGAGGCCCGGCTCGTGGCCGGGGTCGAGGTCGTCGCCGCGGTCGAGCTGGCCGACGTCGTGCTCGCCCACGGCGGGGAGCTGGACGGCATCGCGCGGGGACGCGCGGTCCCGGTGCCGCACGCGGTGCGCACGGTCCCGCGCGGCGTGGACGCCGACCTGGCCGACGTCGTCGGGCAGCAGGAGGCCCGCCGGGCACTCGAGGTGGCCGCCGCGGGTGGCCACCACCTCATGCTGCTCGGCCCACCCGGCGCGGGGAAGACGATGCTGGCGTCCCGCCTGCCCGGGCTGCTGCCGGACCTGACCGACGACGAGGCGGTCGAGGTGACCGCCATCCACTCGGTCGCCGGCACCTTCGACGCCGCGTCCGGGCTGCTGCGCCGGCCGCCGTTCGAGAACCCGCACCACACGGCCTCGCCGGCAGCCGTCGTCGGAGGCGGGAGCGGGATGCCGCACCCGGGGGCGGCGTCCCGGGCGCACCGGGGCGTGCTGTTCCTCGACGAGGCGCCGGAGTTCTCCACCGCGGTGCTGGACGCCCTGCGCCAGCCGCTCGAGTCCGGCGAGCTGGTCATCGCGCGGGCGCGGGGCGTGGCCCGATACCC
>JBMOMI010000293.1:0-4792 GCA_049325235.1 Actinomycetota bacterium
CCTGCCCCGCAGCGCCGCCGGTGTCTCATCCCCCCGCGCCTGGCCGAGGGCGGCGTCCTCGGCGGCGTCGGTCGCCGCCGCCTCGGCGAACATGTCCTCCACCGCGACGGTCAACTGCTCATCCAGGGCGGCCAGCTCGGTGTCGATCTGCTCGGCGGTGCGGTTGGCCGACAGCGCTGCCGGGCAGCCCATCTTGGTCCCATCCAGAGCAACCACCCCGACCTTGCCCAGTCCGGCCTCCCGGCACAGCCGCAGGCTCTGGGTGAACACCGTCTTCAGCGCATCCTCGTGCCGGGCCCGGAACCGAGCGATCGTGGTGTGGTCCGGCACCCGGTTGCCCGTGATCACCCGGAACGCGACGTCATGCTCACAGGCCCGCTCGATCGCCCGCGAGGACCGCACCCCCACGCAGTACGCGTACACCAGCAGCGCCACCATCATCGCCGGATCGAACGCCGCCCGGCCGTGCCCGTCCTCGCGGTAGCCGGCCAGGAACGCCGATAGATCCATCTGGTCCACCGCGTCCAGCACGAAGTACGCCAGGTGATCCTCCGGCAGCCAATCCATCAAGCTCACCGGCAGCAAGTAGTCCTGCTGACGATCACATTCCAGAAAGTTGTACGCCACAGCACTCCCCATGGATCCCTTGTCCCAGAAGGGATCCTCGCGTGCCCACGCCGATCAGGCCGGAAGACGCGCCGGGGGTTTGTGCAACAGCCTCAACCACAACGAAGAACACCCGTGCGGCTGTCGATCGCGGGGTGCTTTTCGTATATCGCTCACATTGAGGTCACCGACATGCATTACATGGAGCGTCCTGGCAGACTCCGAACTGTGGCTCCGGATACGGGGTTAGCAGTGTGGCGGGCTTGGGGCGGTGGCATCATTGAACGCAGTTGAATTGCCGGTAATCCGAGGTCGTTAGCGGCTCGTCGGTATACGCTGGCCTCGCCCGTGAAGCGCCGCTGTACCAGCGTTCCCAACAGTGCGGGCTCTTCATTTCTGACGATGACTGGCTCATTGTGGCGCCATCCGCGGGCCGAGATCTGCTTGAAGAGCGAGGTTCGTCGGGCATCGTCGATCACGCCGAGATGATGGGCTCGCATGACCAGCGCCTGGATGGAGACGCCCCACTGAGCCTTCAGGCCGGCGAAGTCGCGGAGAGTAGAGCGTTCGCTAATTAGCTCGAGGGCCGATGGCCGCGGAAATAGCAGGGCCCCGGCAAAGCGGTCTGCCTCACGTTCCGCCTCGACTGTCGGCGGCTGATTGCCGTGAAGGATGACGTGGCCTAGTTCGTGCGCGAGCGTAAAGCGCTGCCTGTCGCCAGAGCTCGGGAAGTACGCGATGACAGCCCGGCCGTCGGCTTCCAAGCGTCCGGACAGCCCGAAGTGACCCACTGCGGCAACCTCGTCAACCTCGTCCCCGGATAGGTCGGTGAAGACGATGGGCGCAACAGGAACGGCCCTACGCTCCAGCGTTCGCGTGAGGTGCCGGACGGGCTCGGCCGCATCGAGGCCCAACGCGGCGCGGACCTCCGCGGCGACGCCCTCGATCAGGTCTCCGCTGAATTCCTCGCCTTCGATGCGCGGTGGTAGCTCCGAGATGGGTTGTCTAGCCCAGACCATCAGGTTGTGCGCCACGTCGAACAGCTCAACAAAGGTTCGCCGAGCGCGCGCAGTGTCCCGCGGCGACGCGGTCTTGTACTTACGGAAACGCAGCGAGTCCACCCGCGGAGCTACCGGCTGCTTAGTGAAGAACGCCCACGGCAGGCCCGTCCCCCGGGCGATCGCCCGCAGCGTCGCCTCGCTCGAAGTGCGGTTCCCGCGCTCAAGCTGGGAGACCTGGCTCTGACTCAGCCCGGCGGCTCCTGCCAGCTCTCCTTGGGAGAGACCGAGCAGTTCTCGGGCAGCCTTGATCCGCTCAGCCGACATCGCCGCTCGCGGCGTCGTCGCCCGTCCCTTCCTCCTCTTCGGGCAGGTCGATGACCAGGCCTTCGTCGACCTGCTCGAACTCCAACGACGAAAGGTCCTCGCCCAGGTCTGGTAGCACAAAGTCGAGGTCGACCTCGGTGTCCGGGCCGTTCCAGCGGCCCTTGTCACTGATGGGCCGAACGATGCGGAAGCTCACCGTCGATGTCTCGGGGTCCACGACCCGCCACACGGCGATCAGGTTGCTGGACTCGGCATCGAAGGCGGCCAGCTGCCCGAAGGGCATATTGCGGTAGTACGCCCGCCGAGCCAGGTTGTGCCCAGGCGGCGGCAGGATCTGGCGAGCGTCATGCAGGAAGCGCAGGCGCATCAGTCCGGACCTCAGCAAGACTTGGCCGCGCAGATGGTGCTTCCCAGCGAGGCGCCAGCCACCCAGGTCTTCGCGACCCTTGAGCTCCCGGTGGGCAACCGCGCGGGCGATGTCGGCACCGAGCGAGTTGTATTCGCTGTCCGTTAGGCGCGCCTCGGAGCGGATCCTCTGGCTCTCTGCCACGCTGGCACTGAAGACGTCGTGCAGGCAACTGCACAGGGGCTCAAGGGCCGTCTTGACGACCGCGACGCCGGGTGTGTCCACGGCGGGAATAATATTACAGTCGAGGTCACAGTGTCACCGCGACACGCGGAGAAGCTCAGCGCACCGGCCGCGGCTCTTCAGATGCTCGGCAAGCTGGCGGCCTTCGTCGTGGTGGCCTTCGTTGCGTAGCGGCCGGTGACGGCGCTCTTGGCCTTGGTGCGGCTGGTCGCCTGGGCCACCATGGCCTTGCGCTGGGACGCGGGCACCGACGGCGCGACGGTGCGCGCCTTCTTCTCAGCGCTCGACATCTTCTTCACGGCCTCCAGCGTACCGGGGGATCGCTCGCTCGCTGGGTGAGGCTGTGCCGCCCACCACACCTCAACCTCCAGTGAGCGGCTCGCCGTGCGCCTCCCGATAGGCCCGGACGACGTCCGCGGGCAGCCGGCCGCGGTCGCCGACGTCGTAACCGTGGGCACGGGCCCACGCACGGATTTCGCCGAGCCCGGACGAGCGCTCTGCCGGCGCTCGGCGGGGGCGGACCGGCGACGACCCGGCCGAGGAGCTCGGTGGGCGTCCCCGGTGGGCTTGCGGACGCCAGGCGCGGACGGCCTCCCGGGTCAGCCCGTGGCCTTGGAGCTGGTCGTCGAGGAAGGCGGTGTAGAACGCGGCCGGGCTGCCGCCGTAGAGCGGGTCGGGCTCGTCGTGCCACTGGTGCAGCCACGGCTCCAGCTCGGTGAGTCCGGCGAGCAGCGGGGTGAGCCGGTCGGCGTCCCACCCGTCCTGCTGGCTGCGCTCGAGCACGAGCCGGGAGAGCGCCTGCGCCTGGGCGAGGTGGTCCCAGCCGGCCCAGCCGAGGACGTCGGTGCGGTCGCCCTCCCGCGCGGCACCGGGGTAGGAGATGAAGCGCTCCTTGGGCACGTCGAGCTTGCCGCGGTGCCGCCAGATCGCCGCGCTACGAAAGTCTCCTTGCCCGTACTTCGGCGGCACGAGGATCTCCCCGACCGGTTCGCGGCGGTCCTCGGCGCGCTGCAGGTCCCACACCCGCTCCCATTCGGCGCGCTTGCGCAGGCCGGAGTCCTTGTAGCGGTGGGCGGCCAGGTACGGCACCGCCTCCTCCTTGACCGGGCGGCCGAGTTCGGCGGTGAGGTCCAGGTCGGCGCGGCCGGTGAGCAGGACCAGGACGTCGCGCAGGTCGCCGTCGGCTCGGAGCAGGTCGCTGAGCTGGGCGACGGACAGCACCCGCGGCCCGTGCTCGTCGCGCCACAGCGACTCGGCCTCGAGGCGGTCCAGCACCCAGTCGGTGAGGGCGTCGTCCTGCTGGGCGTCCCATGAGCGGGCCGCCCAGCGCCGCTTGCACTCCGGCCGCTCGATCAGGTGCAGCAGCGGGTGGGACTCGATGACGTCGATACGCCGCTGGACCACCTCGCGGTAGGCCGCCGGCCAGTGGCCCGGGATCTCGGTGATCGGGGTGGACCCGTGCCGGGCGAACCACTGGGTCTCGACCTCGCCGGCGGCCATCTGCCGGGCCAGGACGATCTCGAACGCCCGCTCCCCCAACGCCAGACCGGGCAAGTCGTCGTCGCCATATGTGAGGTCGCCGTCGAGGACGCCGTAGAGCCGGTAGACCTCCCAGTCGAGCTCCTCCTGGACGGCGATCATCTCGGCGCGCGTGGCATCCCACTGGCGGTGCGCCGCAGTCAGGGCGTCGCGGGTGGGGACGCCCGTGGAAGCAACGGCAGCGGGAGTGACGGTGGCCAGGTGCTGGGCGAGGGTGTCGAGCCGTCTCGCACGCTCCAGCGGGGCACCGTTCGGGAGCGGGAACTCCTGGAGGGTGGTGCCGGTGAACTCGACTCGACGCTCCCAGAACTCCTCGCCAGTGCCCTTGTCATAACTGACCTGCTTCAGCCAGAAGCAGGCGGTGGATGAGTTGAGCAGGCCGAGGAGCCGCAGGTGGTCGTCCTCGCTGGCCCCCTCCGGCAACTTGATCACCGGCGCGGACCGGTTGAAGACCTTCCCGCCGCGGTCGAGCACGAAGTGGTTGTGCGTCGCCACGAACGCGAACGCGATTGACAGCGATGTCGAGTATGCAGAGGGAGTGTGCTGCATGTACTCCCACCACTTGTAGCCCGCAGCGGCCATGTCACCTTGAAACGTGCGTCGTGCGGCCAAAATGGTTCTCCAGGGCCACAGCACAACTTCCATCTCGGTCGCAGGCGCACCGTTCCGATATGGGTACCAAATGCGGTCCTCGAAGCGAAGATCCCAGTCTCGCACCAACTCACCGATAACG
>JBMOMI010000294.1:0-4779 GCA_049325235.1 Actinomycetota bacterium
CCCGGTGCGCTGCTTGCGCACCGGGCCCTTCGCGTCGGTGTGGTGTGTCAGCTCCGCACGGTGGAGGAGACCTTCACCAGCGCCGTGCCGACCAGGGCGAACAGGACACCGAGGCCCATCGCCATCGCCGAGACGCCGAACGAGAGAACCGACGTGAACAGGGAGGCCCGCAGGAACGAGCCGTTCATGACGGTGGCTCGGGCGGGGTCCTCCCGGTCGAGCTCGGCGTAGGTCTTGCCGCCACCGATTTCCAGGGCGTGCTTGTTGATGATCTCGGCCTGCGCGTAGGCGCTGAACGGGCCGTTGACCTCGTCGCCGGCCAGCCACTCGGCGTCCTCGGCGACCGTGATGTTCTCGGCGCTCAGCTGGCTCTGGACGATCCCCCAGGTCACGCCGCCGCCGATGGCGAGGACGAGACCGCCGATGATGGTGATGATGCCGAGCAGTCGGACGATGCCGGCGGAGCCGCGGCTCGTTGTCGTCGAGCTCGGGGCCGAGGTGGTGGCGCTCATGACGTCTGTTCTCCTTCGTCGGCCCGTTCCCCCGGGCCGTCTGTTCCGGTGCCGGCTCCTGTCGCCGGCGCACACTCAGTAGATCGGTGGAGAGCCGGTGGAGATCAGGGGCTCTGGGCCCCGATTGCCCGGGACATTCGTCCCCAACCGACGTGCTGGGATGCGGCCTGCGTCACAGGTCCTCGACGAAGGCGAACAGCTGCCACTCGCCGTCCAGGCCCCTGAGGCGGTGTCGTCCCCGGTCCGCGAACCCGAGCCCGGCTGGGAGGGCGAGGGTGCGGGTGACGTCTGAGGCCAGCACCTCGTCCGGCCCAGCGGCGGCCATGATGCGCGCTACCTGGTGGACGGCCAGCCCGCGCACAGCGGTACCCAGCCGCTCGACCTCCCCGACGTGGACGCCGGCGCGCACGTGCAGGCCGGCGGGCCGCGACAGCCGCCGGATCTCGGCAGCACAGGCCAGGGCGCCGGCGGGGCTGGGAAACGTCGCGAGGATCCCGTCGCCCGTCGTGGCGACCTCCTGGCCCCCGAACCGGTCGAACTGGGCCCGTGCGGACTCGTAGTGGGCGGACAGCCGCTCTCCCCAGGCGTGGTCGCCGAGCCGCGCGGCCAAGGGCGTGGACTGGACGATGTCGGTGAGCAGCAGCGTCACCAGCTCGCGGTAGCGGGGGCCGCGGTGCGAGCCGGCGAGCGCGCGTAGTCCCGACCACTCCAGCGCGACGACCGGCTCGTCGCCGAGGGCGTAGCCGTCGTGCCCGGGCGGGATGTCGTAGACGTCGTCCGGACCGACGCTGAGCTCCACACCGTTCGCCATCAGGAAGCCGAGCCGCCCGGAGATCAGGACGCCGACGTGCCGGGCCTGGCACCACTGCCCGCCGACCAGCGGTCTCAGGTCCTTGGACCACCGCCACCCGGGCTGGGTCACGGCGCGCCCGACGGTCAGGTCGCCGAGGTCGACCATCTCCTCGACGAGGCCTGGCAGGCGGAGCGTCTCGTCCGGTGAACGCAGGCTCTTGACGTAGGGCTCCACACCGTGATCGTCCGCCGTTGCTCGGCGACCGGTCAACGCGATGCCGCGGGTCAGCGGAACACGACGGTGCGGTGGCCGTCGAGCAGCACCCGGTGCTCGGCGTGCCAGCGCACGGCACGGGCGAGCACCTGCGCCTCGATGTCCTGCCCGATGCCGACGAGCTCGGCGACGGTCATCGAGTGGTCGACGCGCTCGACGTCCTGCTCGATGATCGGCCCCTCGTCCAGCGCGGCCGTCACGTAGTGGGCGGTCGCGCCGATCAGCTTGACGCCGCGCTCGTGCGCCTGCGCGTAGGGGCGTGCGCCCTTGAAGCTCGGCAGGAACGAGTGGTGGATGTTGATGATCCGGCCCTCGAGCTTCGCGCACAGCGAGTCGCTGAGGATCTGCATGTAGCGCGCCAGGACGACGAGCTCCACGTCGAGCTCCTCGACCAGCCCCAGCAGCCGGGCCTCGGACTCGGCCTTGGTCTCCGGCGTGACCGGCAGGTGGTGGAACGGGACGCCGTAGAAGTCGGCCAGCGGCGTCAGGTCGGTGTGGTTCCCGACGATCGCCGGGACGACGATCGGCAGCAGGCCGGACCGCTGCCGGAAGAGCAGGTCGTTGAGGCAGTGCCCGGCCTTGCTCACCATGACGAGGGTTCGGACCGGCCGGCCGACGACGTCCAGCCGCCACGTCATCGAGAAGCGCTGGGCCACCGGCAGAAACGCGTCCGCCAGGGCCTGCCGCGACAGCGACTCGTCGACCTGGACGCGCATGTGGAACAGCCCGGTGCCCGGGTCGCCGAACTGCTGGCTCTCGGCGATGTTGCCGCCGAGGCCGGCGATCACGCCGGTCACGGCGTGGACGATGCCGGGCCCGTCGGGGCACGAGAGGGTCAGCACGAGCGGGTCCGTCACGGTGCGCAGGCTAGTCGGGAGGTGTGGCGTACCCTGGGCGAATGCCGTGACTGGCGCACAGGTGGGTCACCACCGGGGAGCGGCGTAGCGAGGACGCACCTGACCGACGGTCGCCCGCCTGGGCCTAAGGTCGCTGACAGCGCAGTCCTGCCGCAGCGAGGAGCCAGCCGTGACCCAGACCCCCGTTTCGCAGACCTCCGTCACCGAGGCGCCGCTCGCCGAGGTGGACCCGGAGATCGCCGACGTCCTGACCCGGGAGCTCGGCCGTCAGCGCGACACGCTCGAGATGATCGCGAGCGAGAACTTCGTGCCGCGCGCGGTGCTCGAGGCGGCCGGGTCGGTGCTGACGAACAAGTACGCCGAGGGCTACCCCGGACGCCGCTACTACGGCGGCTGCGAGTTCGTGGACGTCGCGGAGGAGCTTGCCCGCACCCGCGTGAAGCAGCTCTTCGGAGCCGAGCACGCGAACGTGCAGCCGCACTCCGGCGCCCAGGCCAACGCCGCCGTCATGCACGCCCTGATCCGGCCGGGGGACACGATCCTCGGCCTGGAGCTGGCGCACGGCGGCCACCTCACGCACGGCATGAAGATCAACTTCAGCGGTCGCCTGTACGACGTCGCCGCCTACGGCGTCGACCCCGAGACGTTCCTCGTCGACATGGACCAGGTGCGCCGAGTCGCCCTGGAACGCAAGCCGAAGCTCGTCATCGCCGGCTGGTCGGC
Source organism: Actinomycetota bacterium (assembly GCA_049325235.1). Lineage (GTDB taxonomy): Bacteria > Actinomycetota > Actinomycetes > Actinomycetales > SCSIO-59966 > SCSIO-59966. Next base: position 3,159 of record JBMOMI010000294.1, read on the forward strand.
GTACCCGCGGCAGCTGGACTTCGCCGCCTTCCGGGAGGTGGCCGACGAGGTCGGCGCTCTGCTGATGGTCGACATGGCGCACTTCGCCGGCCTGGTGGCCGCCGGTGAGCACCCGTCGCCGGTGCCGTACGCGGACGTCGTCACCACGACCGTGCACAAGACGCTCGCCGGCCCGCGCAGCGGGACGATCCTGTGCCGGGAGGAGTACGCCAAGAAGATCGACTCGGCGGTCTTCCCCGGCCAGCAGGGCGGCCCGCTCATGCACGTCATCGCGGCCAAGGCCGTCGCCTTCAAGATCGCCCAGACCGAGGAGTTCCGCGAGCGGCAGCGGCGCACGGTGTCCGGCGCGCGGATCCTCGCCGAGCGGCTCGCCCGGCCGGACGTCGCCGAGGTGGGGGTCTCGGTGCTCACCGGCGGCACCGACGTCCATCTCGTGCTCGTGGACCTGCGCGCCTCGGAGCTGGACGGCAAGCAGGCCGAGGACCGGCTGCACTCGGTCGGCATCACCGTGAACCGCAACGCGGTGCCGTTCGACCCGCGCCCGCCGATGGTGACCTCCGGCCTGCGCATCGGGACGCCGGCCCTGGCCACCCGCGGCTTCGGCGACGAGCAGTTCGCCGAGGTCGCCGACGTCATCGCCGAGGCGCTGAAGCCGGCCTGCGACACCGACGCGCTGCGCGGGCGGGTACGCGCGCTGACCGAGGCGTTCCCGCTGTACCCGGGCCTCGAGCAGTGGTGAGCGCGCGGGTCCTGGACGGCAAGGCGACCGCCGCGACGATCAAGCAGGAGCTCGAGGAGCGCATCGACGCGCTGCGCGAGCGCGGCATCACGCCCGGCCTCGGCACCGTGCTGGTCGGCGACGACCCGGCGAGCCACGCCTACGTCCGGGGCAAGCACCGGGACTGCGCCGAGGTGGGCATCGCGAGCATCGCGGTCGAGCTGCCCGCCACCGCGACGCAGGCCGAGGTCGAGGCGGAGGTCCACCGGCTCAACGCCGACCCGGCGTGCACCGGCTACCTCGTGCAGCTCCCGCTGCCCACCGGACTGGACGAGCGGCGGGTGCTCGAGCTCGTGGACCCCGGCAAGGATGCCGACGGCCTGCACCCGATGAATCTCGGCCGGCTGGCCGGTTCGCCCGCCGGACCGCTCGGCTCGCCGATGCCCTGCACGCCGCGGGGGGTCGTGGAGATCCTCGTCCGACACGGCATCGAGCTCGCGGGCGCCGAGGTCTGCATCGTCGGGCGCAGCGCGCTCGTCGGACGCTCGCTCGCGCTGATCATGTCGCGCAAGGACGTCAACGCCACGGTCACGTCGTGCCACACCGGCACCCGCGACTTGGCCGCCCACACCCGGGCCGCCGACGTCGTCGTCGCGGCGACCGGCGTGGTCGGCATGATCACCCCGGACATGGTGCGCCCCGGCGCCGTCGTCGTCGACGTCGGGATCACCCGCGTCCACGACCCGGAAACGGGGCGGCACCGGCTCGTCGGGGACGTCGACCCGGCCGTCGCGGACGTTGCCGGCTGGTACACCCCGGTGCCCGGCGGCGTCGGCCCGATGACCCGCGCGATGCTGCTGGCCAACGTCGTCGAGGCCGCCGAGCGCTCCCTGGCGTGATCAT
>JBMOMI010000295.1:0-4772 GCA_049325235.1 Actinomycetota bacterium
CAGGAGGCCGAGCAGCGGCTGCGGCGGCTCGCCGAGGAGCACGCGCACGCCGAGGCGCTGCGGCGGGCCCGGGCGGAGGAGGACGCGACGTCCACCCGCAGCATGCCGTCGGTGGAGCCCCACCCGACCCGGCCGATGGACCTCGGCGACGAGCTCTTCGGCATCGGGGAGTCCAGCCCGGGCGAGGAGAGCCGGGAGGGCCGCGGCCGGTGAGCGTCTGGGACGACGTCGTCGGCCAGGAGGCGTCGGTCGACGTGCTGCGCCGGGCGGTCACGGCCGCCGGCCAGGTGCTGGCCGGGCGTCCGGACCCGGGGATGACGCACGCCTGGCTGTTCACCGGCCCGCCCGGGTCGGGGCGGTCGACGGCGGCGCGGGCGTTCGCGGCGGCGCTGCAGTGCGAGCAGGGCGGGTGCGGCACGTGCCACGCGTGCCGGACGGTGCTGGCCGGGACCCACGCGGACGTCGTCCTGGTGGCCACCGAGCTGGTCACGATCAAGATCGACGAGGTGCGGGGGCTGGTGCAGGCGGCGCACCGGCACCCGTCGCAGGGCCGCTGGCGCGTCGTCCTGGTGGAGGACGCCGACCGGATGACCGAGCGCACCTCCAACGTGCTGCTCAAGTCCGTCGAGGAGCCTCCGGAGCGGACGGTCTGGCTGCTCTGCGCGCCGAGCGCCGAGGACGTCGTCCAGACGATCCGGTCGCGGTGCCGTTCGGTGCGGCTGCGGGTGCCGCCGGTCGAGGCGGTCGCCGACCTGCTGGTCCGGCGCGACGGCGTCGACGTGGCGATGGCGTCGTTCGCGGCCCGGGCGGCGCAGAGCCACGTGGGCCTGGCCCGCAGGCTGGCCCGGGACGAGGGGGCCCGGATCCGGCGCCAGGAGGTGCTGCGGATCGCGCTGTCGGTGCGGGACGTCGCCGAGGCGGTGCTCCAGGCCGGCAACCTCGTGGACGTCGCCACCGAGGAGGCCGCGGCGGCGACCGAGGAGCGCAACGCGAGGGAGAAGGCGGCGCTGCTGCACTCGCTCGGCGCGGAGGGCTCGGCCACGCTGCCCCCGGCCCTGAGGGCGCAGGTGCGGGCCCTCGAGGAGGACCAGAAGCGGCGGGAGAAGCGGCTCAGGCTCGACGTGCTGGATCGTGCGCTGCTCGACCTGCTGTCCGTCTACCGGGACGTGCTGGTGCTGCAGCTGGGCGCAGGACTGGAGCTGGTCAACGCCGAGCACCGGGCCGACCTGGAGCAGCTGGCGCAGACGTGGCGTCCGGAGGACACCCTGCGCCGGATGGAGGCGATCGGGCGGACCCGCTCCACGATCGGGGAGAACCCCAACGTCAACCTGCTGCTCGCCGTCGAGGCGATGGCCGTGCACCTGACGGGAGCCGCATGATCGTCTCGGCCGTACGCCGGTCCGCCCGCCTGTTCGCCGGACTCGGCGGCGTCGTTCTGCTCCTTGCCGCCTGCACCGGCGGGAGCGCCGAGGATCCGCCCGAGGGCGGGCCGCCGACCACCCTGCCCGTGCCGACGTCGTCCGCGACCTCCGAGCAGGCATCCGACCCGGCGTTCGCGCGGTTCTACGAGCAGCAGCCGGCGTGGGAGCCGTGCGGCGAGCGGGTCGAGTGCTCGACGGTGACCGTGCCGGTGGACTGGGACTCCCCGGACGGCGAGACGCTCGAGCTGGCCGTGGTGCGGCGTCCGGCCGACGGGCAGCGCACCGGGTCGCTGCTGATGAACCCGGGCGGTCCCGGCGCCTCCGGGGTCGACTACGTCGCCGACTACGGCGAGTCGTCGACGACGCGGACGCTGCGGGAGGCGTACGACCTGGTGGGCTTCGACCCGCGCGGGGTCGGGGAGTCCGAGCCGGTGGACTGCCTGGACGACGCCGAGATGGACGCGTACCTGGCGATGGACGTCGACCCGACGACGCCCGAGGGCATCGAGCAGATGCGGGCCGAGGCGGAGGAGTTCGCCGCCGGGTGCGCGCAGGACGCGGGCGAGCTGCTCGCGAACGTGGACACCGTCAGCGCGGCCCGCGACATGGACGTGCTGCGCGCCGTGCTGGGGGACGAGCGGCTCAACTACCTCGGGAAGTCCTACGGCACGCTGCTCGGGGCGGTGTACGCCGAGCTGTTCCCGCAGCGGGTCGGGCGGCTGGTGCTCGACGGGGCGCTGGACCCGACGCTGAGCTACGCGGAGGTCGGCATCGGGCAGGCCCGGGGGATGGAACAGGCGCTGCGCGCGTACGTCGAGGACTGCCCGGCGCGGGAGACGTGCCCGCTGCGCGGGGACGTCGAGGACGGCCTGGAGCAGGTGCGGTCGGTGATCCGGACGGCCGAGGAGAGGCCGCTGCGCACGGAGGACGCCGGCCGGCCGCTGACGTCGTCCCTGGCGTTCTACGGGCTGGTGGCTCCGCTGTACGACGACGCGAGCTGGCCGGTGCTGGACGAGGCGCTGGAGCAGGCGTTCGTCGGTGACGGCAGCGGGCTGCTGCGGATCGCGGACATCTACTCCGACCGGCAGCCGGACGGCAGCTACGCCAGCAACCTGCTCGAGGCGTTCAACGCGGTCAACTGCCTGGACTACCCGGTGGACGCGTCACCGGAGACGATGGCTCAGGTGGCGCAGCAGCTGCAGGAGGCGTCCCCGACGTTCGGGGAGGCGCTGGCGTACGGCGAGGTGCTGTGCGACGCGTGGCCGGTCGAGCCCGTGGGGCTGCCCGAGTCGCTGGACGCCGAAGGCGCCCCACCGGTCCTCGTCGTGGGGACGACGGGTGACCCGGCGACCCCGTACGAGTGGTCGGTGGCGCTGGCCGAGCAGCTGGACGGCGCGCGCCTGCTGACGTGGGACGGCGAGGGGCACACCGCCTACATGCGGGGGTCGGCGTGCGTGGACGCCGCGGTGGACGCCTACCTCGTCGACGGTGTGCTGCCGGGCGACGGCGCGACCTGCTGAGGTGGGGTCACGTAGGGTCCGTCCTCGTGAACGATCGGGAGGCGGTCGAGGCAAATCGCGCCAACTGGGACGAGCGGGTCCCGATCCATCTGGTTGCCTATGACGTGGACGGTTTCGTCGCCGACCCGACCCGGCTCAGCAGCGTCGTCACCTACGACCTCGAGCTGCTGAGCCCGTATCTCCCCGGCGGTTCCTGCGCGGGGTTGCGGCTCGCGCACCTTCAGTGCCACATCGGGCTGGACACGCTGTCATGGGCCCGCCTCGGTGCCGAGGTCACCGGCATCGACTTCTCGGAGGCCTCGATTGCGGCGGCCCGGGACATCGCCGGCCGGTGCGAGCTCCCAGCGACGTTCGTCTGCAGCGACGTCGACTCGGCGGCCGACGCCTGCCAAAGCGGTTTCGACGTGGTGTACACCAGCATCGGCGTCCTCGCCTGGCTGCCTGACCTGCGGAGCTGGGCAGTCACCGTCAGCAGGCTCCTGGAGCCGGGAGGCGTGTTCTTCGTCCGCGACGCGCATCCTGTACTCAGCGCCGTGGACTTCGACCGTCACGACGGACAACTGGTGCTGAACAGGCCCTACTTCTCACCCGGGCGTCCCCTGCGTTACGACACAGGCACGACGTACGCCGACGACAGCGCCCGCCTCGAGCAGGCCACCACATACGAGTGGCAGCATCCGCTGTCCGAGATCGTCCAGTCACTCCTCGACGTGGGGCTTCATCTGAAGTGGCTCGGGGAGCACCGGACCCTGCCGTGGCGAGCCTTGCCCCAGATGAACAAGACCCCGGACGGGTTCTCTCTTCGCAACGACGGGTTGAGCCTGCCACTCGCCTTCTCGCTGGTGGCGAGCAAGCCGGCGGTCGAGTGACGCAGTAGGCCCCCGGGGAATCCTCCCGGGGGCCTGAGCCGCGGTCTCGCATGGAGCCGCCTGTGGGAATCGAACCCACGACCTATTCATTACGAGTGAATCGCTCTGGCCAACTGAGCTAAGGCGGCGCGGTCGCAAAGGATAGCAAGCCTCAGAACGGCGGGTCGCCGGGGTCGGGTGGGGCTGGTGGGTGGAGTTGGTGGTGCAGGGCGGTGATGGCGGTGGCGGCGGTGTCGTGGTCGGGTAGGTCGCGGGCGATGGTGGGGAGCTGGTCGGGGCCGCGGCGGACGGGCCGGGCGGTGGTGACCGGCAGGGCGGGGGTGGGGGGCCGGGTGTAGCGGTGCCCGGTGGGCAGCCGCCAGGTGGTGACGCCGTCGGGGTGGCGGGTGACCAGGGTGGTCGTCTGGTGCTTCATCCGGTGGTGCCGCCGGCACAGCGGGTGCAGGTTGCACGGGCAGGTGGGCCCGTCGGGGTGGCGGACCAGGTGGTCCAGGTCGCAGCGCCAGGCGGTGCGGCGGCAGCCGGGCATCGTGCTGGTGGCGTCGCGCAGGCGGACCAGCCGGTCGATGAGGCGGCGGGGCCGGTAGCGGCCGGCGCCGCGTAGGTGCCGGCCGGGGTGGTCACGGCGGCCTGCATGATCACGGCGGGCTGCATGATCACCGGGTGGTGGGGTGTCGCCGCCGCCTCCGCTGTCGTCGTCGCCGGGGCCGGGGTCGGGTCCGGGGTCGTCGTCGGGGTGGAAGCCGGGGTAGGTGTGGCCGTCCAGGCCGAGGATGGTGCCGGTGAACGGGTCGGTCAGCACCCGGCGCAAGGTGGCGTCGGCGGCGATGGCGCGGGCGATGCCGGCCGGGATCGGGCCGTGGCCGTGCAGGTGGGCGGGGTGCTGGGTCAGGCCGAGGAAGGTGGGCAGGTCGATGGTGAGCAGCACGGTGGGTCGCCAGTCACCGGCCGGGGTGGGGGTG
>JBMOMI010000296.1:0-4767 GCA_049325235.1 Actinomycetota bacterium
GGGCCCCGACCGCCGCCTGGACGTCGCGCACGAGCCGGCCGACCGCCGCGAGCGTCCCGCGGCCCTCGGGCAGCAGCGCGGCCAGCACCGCGGTCGGCGGCAGCCGGCGCAGCCGGTGCGCATTGTGTCGGACCATCGCCGGCGAGCCCGGTCCCAGCCGCGGCCGGCCGGGCACGGAGCCGCCGGTGGCGGTCTCGTAGTCCCAGGCGAGGGCAGCGAGCGGCCCGGACGACGTCGCCTCGCCGAGCTGGTGCGACCGCAGCTCGTCGACGCTGACCCCCGCCCCGAGCAGCGCGGCGACGAGCGACCCCGCGGACGTGCCGACGATGACGTCGGCCTCCCGCGGGTCGACGCCGTGCACCTCCTGCAGCGCCGCGAGGGCGCCGACCATCCACGCGCCGCCGAGCACTCCGCCGCCGCCCAGCACGAGGCCGAAGCGCCCGCTCACCGCACGCTCTCCACGAGCTCGCCGAGCGCGTCGGTGATGCAGTGCCCGAGGACGTCCACGTCCGGCATCGCCTCCCGGTCGGCGTTCAGGCCGTAGTACACGCCGCCGTCGTAGGACGTCAGCCCGACCGACACGGCGTGCCCCTTGGACAGCGGGATCACCGGGAAGGAGGCGATCATCCGGGACCCGGCGGCGTACAGCGGGTGCTGCGGGCCGGGCACGTTGGTCACCACGAGGTTGAACAGGCGGCGGGACAGGCCGTGCGCCACCCGGGCCCCGAGCGAGTGCAGCGTGGGCGGGGCGAACCCGCCGATCTCGGCGAGCCGCTGCGCCCCCACGGCCCGCCCGGACTCCGCGTGGGCGGTCATCTGGTAGGCGATCTGCTGCAGCCGCAGCACCGGGTTGGGCTCGCCGACCGGCATGTCCACCAGCAGGGAGACGACGGACGAGCCGAGCGTGCCGGCCTCCAGCGGGTCGTCGACGGTGACGCTCACCGGGACCAGGGCCCGGACGACGGTCGCGGGCGTGACCCGGGCCCCGCGGGTGAGCAGCCAGGCGCGCAGGCCCCCGGCGACGGTGGCGAGCGCGACGTCGTTGACGGTGATCCTCGTGCCGGCCGCGGCGCGGCGGCGCCGGCCACCGTGCGCGTGGTAGTCGCGGACCTTGCGGTAGTCGGCGAGGTCGGTGGACACCATGCCGAACCGGCGGTGCTCGGACACCGGACTGTTGAGCGGGCTGTCCGGCGCCGGGCGCGTCGCCGTCCGGGCCGCGGTGGCCAGCCCGCCGGCGGCCTCCAGGAGCTTGCCGGCCGTGCTGCGCAGGTCGCCGATGCCGGCCCGGGCGGTGTCGATGACCTGCGTGGGCCGGCGGACGGCGTCCACGACGGCCCCGGTGACCAGCTCCACCACCGAGGGCTCCGGGGCCGGTCGCCAGGTGTCAGCCGCGGGCTCCGCCGGCTCGGCGCTCGCGTCGAGCACGACCTGCGCGAGGTCGACGGCGTTCACGCCGTCCACCAGCGCCTGGTGGGTCTTGGTGATGATCGCGAAACGGTCGTCCTCGAGCCCCTCGACGAGGTAGGCCTCCCACAGCGGGCGGCTGCGGTCCAGCGGCCGCGGCTGGATCCGGGCGACCAGCTCCCGCAGCTGCTCCTCGGTGCCGGGGCGCGGCAGCGCGGACCGGCGCACGTGGTAGGTGATGTCGAAGCGCTCGTCGTCCACCCACACCGGGTTGGCCAGCCGGCCGGGGACGAACCGGACCCGCTGCCGGTATCGCGGCACGAACGCGATGCGCGCCGCGATGTGCCGCAGCAGCCGCTCGTAGTCGAACCCGCCCGGGGGCGCCGAGAAGACCATCACCGTGCCGACGTGCATGACCGTGGCCGGCTCCTCCAGGTAGAGGAACGACACGTCGAGCGGGGTCAGGCGGTCCGGCACGCGCGTTCCTCCTCCCGGTGGCTCAAGGACTCCGTGAGCATCCTGACACGCTTTCCTAGACTCCCCGGGGTGATCCCCCTCCCACGGAGCGCTCCTCGCCTGCGCGGCGTGCTGGGCGTCGCCGCGCTGGCACTGGCCGTCACCGGCTGCGCCGAGGCCACCGACGGCACCGCGCAGTCGCCGTCCACCCAGATCGCCCCCACCGACGCCATGAGCGCGCCGGCGACCGGGCAGCAGCGGACGATCGAGCTCCAGGTGGCGGGCGGGCAGGTCACGCCACCGCCCTCCCAGGTCGACCTCGCCGTCGGCGAGACGCTGCGCCTGGTGGTCACCTCCGACCGCGACAGCGAGATCCACGCCCACGGCTTCGAGGTCGACGCGCCCGTGCCGGCCGGGCAGCCCACCACCGTCGAGCTGACCGGCACGGCGCCCGGCGTCTACGAGGTCGAGCTGCACGACCCGGACCTGCTCCTGCTGCAGGTCGCGGTGCGGTGACCGCCCTGCTCGCCGCGTCCGTCCTGGCGCACGGCATCGGTGGCCGCTCCGACCTGCCGCTGCCGTTCGGGTTCGCGGTCACCGGCGCGTGCTGTGGCCGAGCCCCCGGCTCAACGGCGGGCGGGCCGGCCGGCCCCTGCCCGGACCGCTGGCCCGGCTGGTCACCTCCGGCGTCCTGCGCTGGGTGCTCGGTGCCGCCGGGCTGGCGCTCGCCACGCTCACGCTCACCGCGGCGTTCGCCGGGCCGCAGGACACCCGCAACGCGCTGCCGTTCGTCGTCTACGTGCTGGTCTGGGTCGGGATCGTGCCGCTGTCGCTGCTGCTCGGGCCGTCGACGTGGGCCTGGCTGTCGCCGTGGCGGACCGTGCACGAGCTGGTCTTCCGGGCCGCACGGCTCGACCCCCGGCAGGGCGTGGCGAGGCTGCCGGAGCGCTGGGGGTGGTGGCCCGCCGCCGTCGGCCTCGGCGCGTTCGTGTGGCTGGAGCTGGTCTCCCCGCACGGCACGGACCTGGACGTGCTGCGGATCGTGGTGGTCGCGTACGCGGCGGTGCAGCTGCTCGCGGGCTTCCTCCTGGGGTCGAGCTGGTTCGCCCGCGGCGACCTGCTGCAGGCCTGGTCGCACCTGTTCGGGCGGATGTCGCCGTTCGGCCGCCGGGACGACGGCACGCCGGTCGTCCGCTCACTGCTGGCCGGTCTGGACCAGCTGCGCGGAGCGCCGGGGCTGAGCACACTCGTCGTCGTCATGCTTGGGTCGACCGCCTACGACTCGGTGCGGGAGCACCCGGCGTACGTGGGCGCGGTCCAGGCCGGGCCGCTGCCTCGCACGGTGGCGGACACGCTGGCGCTGGCCGCCGTGCTGGCCGTCGTGGGCGCCGCGTTCTGGGCGGCCACCGTCCTGGCCGGCCGGCTCGGCGGCACCGGGACGCGCGGCGTCCCGACCGCGTTCGCACCGTCGCTCGTGCCGATCGCCCTCGGCTACGTCGTCGCGCACTACTTCTCGTTCTTCGTCCTCGAGGGCCAGAACGCGGTGATCCGGCTGTCCGACCCGCTCGGCACCGGGGGTGGCCTGTCCGGGCGCGCGGCGGACGCCTCGCTCGCGGCGCCCGGGATCGTGGCGACCGTGCAGCTGGTGGCGATCGTCACCGGCCACGTGCTGGGCGTGGTGCTGGCTCACGACCGGGCGGTGCGGCTGTTCCCCCGGGGCCGGGCCGTGCTGGGGCAGCTGCCGCTGCTCGTGCTCATGGTCGGGTACACGGTCGGCGGGCTGCTCCTGCTGTTCGCGGCGTGATGGTGCTGCTCGAGACGGGCGGAGTGGCGCGGTGGTCGGTGTGTGTGCGGACCGTCGACGGCCACGACACCGTGCTCTCGGTCGCCCCCGACCGGGTCCTGAAGACGGCCAGCGTCGCCAAGCTCGTCCTGCTGGTCGAGGTCGCCTCACGGATCAGCGACGGCAGCCTCGACGGCAACGAGCCGCTCCGCAGGGAGAGCACCGCCCCGGTGCATGACTCCGGCCTCTGGCAGAGGCTGCGGACCGGTGTTCTGACGATCCACGACGCGGCGGTTCTGGTCGCGGCCGTCAGCGACAACTGGGCGACGAACGCGCTCCTTCGCCGGGTGGGCCTCGACGCCGTCCAGGCACGGGGCAGAGCACTCGGGCTTCGTCGGACCCGGCTGCTGGACGAGGTCCGCGACGTCAGAGGCCAGGGTGACGCCCCGACGCTCAGCGTCGGGTCGGCCGCCGAGTGGGTGTCGCTGCTCTGCCGGCTCGCGCGGCGGGAGGTCGGGTCGCGAGCGGTCAGTGAGCAGGTCCTCGACTGGATGCGGGCGTCGGTCGACCTGTCCATGGTGGCGTCGGCTCTCGGGCTGGATCCGTTGTCGCACTGGACCCGCGACCGGGGGGTCGTGCTCTGCAACAAGACGGGGACCGACGTCGGCGTCCGCGCCGACGTCGGCATCGTCAGCGGGCGCGTCGAGCTGGCCTACGCGTGTGTGGCCACCTGGGACGAGTCAGCGCGCCCCGAGCTGCGGCCCGCCGTCCTCCGCGACATGCGGCGGCTCGGGGAGCTCGTCGCCTCGCGCGTCCTCTGACCAGCCCTCCTCGCCGGGGGGAGTCAGAACCGGACGCCCAGCAGCCGGGTCACCTCGCGGGTGGTCGCGGCGACGTCGCCGGCGTGCAGGACGGCGTCCATGCCGACCGCTCGGGCGCCGTCCACGTTCCACGGCAGGTCGTCGACCATCACGCAGACCGAGGGCGGCAGCTCGAGCAGGTCGCAGACGTGGGTGAAGATCTCCGGCTCGGGCTTGCGCATGCCGACCTCTCCGGAGATGACGACCGCGTCGAACATCTCGTCCCAGCCGGTGCGGTCGTAGGTGTTGCCCCACGAGTTGGAC
>JBMOMI010000297.1:0-4755 GCA_049325235.1 Actinomycetota bacterium
CGCCAGCTGATGGCGACGTCCCGGACCGTCGTGGGGTTCTGGCTCGTCCACGCGCTGCGCACGCCCGGCGGCCTGACTCAGCCGATGGAGGAGCTGCTGTCTCTCGTGCAGGCCGGCGCGCTGTGCCCGGTCATCGGCGAGCGGTACCCGCTCGACCAGGCCGCCCAGGCGCACGAGGACCTGCTGTCGCGGCGGACGACCGGGAAGCTCGTGCTCGACATCGGGTGAGACCTGGGACCCCGATCCGGTCTCACGGTTCGGTGCGCTTCCTGGATCGTGCTCAGCCGCGAACCCGGCTCCCGTCACGGCGCCGGCCGTGATCGCCACCAGGTGAGGAGTCGCGGCACGCACGCTGCGGCACCACGCGGGAGCCGGCACGCGGCTCCTCCTCCCCGGGCGATCATGTCAGCCCCGGTCTATAGGGTCGCCCCCGTGCGACGAGTCGACGAGGACTTCCGGGCCCTGCCGCTACAGACACTCGCCGACGCCGCGCTGACGCGGGCCCGCGAGCTCGGGGCCGAGCACGCCGACCTGCGGGTCGAGCGTGTGCGCGACGCGAGCGTCGAGCTGCGGGACGCCCGGCTCACCTCCTCCGGGGACGACGTCGACTCCGGGCTCGCGGTCCGCGTCGTCGTCGACGGCACGTGGGGCTTCGCCGCCGCGTCCGCCCTCACCACGGACGACGCGGCCGCCCTGGCCGAGCGCGCCGTCGAGCTGGCCCGAGTGTCCCGTCCGCTGTCCACCGAACGGGTGGAGCTCGCGGACGAGCCGGTGCACGCCGGCCAGGAGTGGGTGTCGAGCTACGTCATCGACCCGTTCGCCGTGCCGGACGCCGAGAAGGCCGCCCTGCTCGAGGCCTGGTCGAGAAGGCTGCTCGACGCCGGCGTCAGCCACGTCGACGCCAGCTTTCGCGCCGTCAAGGAGCAGAAGTTCTACGCCGACCTGGCCGGCACCTCGACCACGCAGCAGCGCGTCCGCGTGCACCCGGAGGTCACCGTCGTCCTCGTCGGCGAGAGCGGCATGGAGACCATGCGCACCCTGGCCCCACCGGTCGGCCGCGGCTGGGAGTACGTGACCGGTGCCGCCGGCGAGGTCGCCTGGCACTGGGACGCCGAGCTCGCCGAGCTCCCGGACCTCGTGCGCGAGAAGCTGGCCGCGCCGTCCGTGGAAGCCGGCACGTACGACCTGGTGATCGATCCCAGCAACCTCTGGCTGACCATCCACGAGTCCGTCGGGCACGCCACCGAGCTGGACCGGGCCCTCGGCTACGAGGCGGCCTACGCCGGCACGAGCTTCGCCACCCTCGACCAGCTCGGCACCCTGCGTTACGGCAGCGAGCTGATGCACGTCACCGGCGACCGCACCGTGGAGCACGGCCTGGCGACGGTCGGCTTCGACGACGAGGGGGTCGCCACCCAGGAGTGGGACATCGTCCGCGACGGCGTCCTGGTCGGCTACCAGCTCGACCGGCGGATGGCTCGGCTGCACCACCTCGGCGACCCGCCGGGCCGCTCCAACGGGTGCGCCTTCGCCGACTCGCCCGAGCACGTGCCGATGCAGCGCATGGCCAACGTGTCGCTGCACCCGGACCCCGACGGACCGGACCTCGCCGGCCTCCTGGCCGGCGTCGACCGCGGCATCTACGTCGTCGGTGACAAGTCGTGGTCGATCGACATGCAGCGCTACAACTTCCAGTTCACCGGGCAGCGCTTCTACCGCATCGAGAACGGCCGCCTCGCCGGTCAGGTCAAGGACGTGGCGTACCAGGCGACGACCACCGACTTCTGGCGGTCGATGTCGGCCGTCGGCGGCCCGGGCACCTTCGTCCTCGGCGGGGCCTTCAACTGCGGCAAGGGGCAACCCGGCCAGGTCGCCGCGGTCAGCCACGGCTGCCCCGCCGCCCGGTTCGACGGTGTCCGCGTCCTCAACACCGTGCAGGAGGCCGGCGCGTGAGCCCGCAGAACCCCACCGGCGCCCCGCAGATCGTCGAGCGCGCCCTGGCCGCCGCACAGGCCCACCCCTCGCACGCCGGGACGTCCGTCATCGTCAGCGAGGAGTCCGGCGTCAACCTGCGGTGGGCCGCGAACACGCTCACCACGAACGGGGTGACCACCGGCCAGTCCGTGGCCGTCGCCGCCGCCGTGCGGACGCCGGCCGGCGTGTCGGTCGGTGTCCTGTCGCGCCGGGGCGTCGGGCCGGACGACGTCGCCGCGCTCGTCGAGGACGCCCAGCGGGTGGCCGCAGCCTCACCTCCAGCAGAGGACGCCGCCGACCTGGTCTCCGGGGGCGCATCGGAGACGTGGGAGCAGCCGGCGGAGGCCACCGGTCCTGAGGTGCTGGCCACCTTCGCCGAGGGCCTGGGCGAGGCGATGCGCGAGGCCCGCTCGGGCGACCGGGAGCTCTTCGGCTTCGCGCACCACGAGGTCCGCACCAGCTGGCTCGGCACCACCGCGGGTACCCGGCGTCGCCACGTCCAGCCGCAGGGCTCGGTGCAGCTCACCGGGAAGTCGGACGGGCGCAGCCGGTCCACCTACGTCGGCCAGGCCACCCGGGACTTCGCCGACGTGGACGTCGCCCGGCTCGCCGCGGACGTCGAGCAGCGCCTCGGCTGGCAGCGGCGGCGGGTGAACCTGGACGCCGGCCGCTACGACACCGTGCTGCCGCCGTCCGCGGTGGCCGACCTGCTCGTGTACGCCTACTGGTCGTCGGACGCCCGCGGCGCCCACGAGGGCCGGACGGCCTTCTCGCGTCGCGGCGGCGGTACCCGTGTCGGCGAGCGGCTCACCGACGTCCCGCTGACGCTGCGTAGCGACCCCGCCGAGCCCGGCCTGGAGTGCGAGCCCTTCGTGCTGACCGCCGGCAGCAGCCCGTTCGCGTCGGTGTTCGACAACGGGATGCCGGTGCCGGCCACGACGTGGGTGGACGCCGGCGTGCTGGCCGCGCTGCCGACGACCCGTTTCACGTCCGGCCTCACCGGCCTCCCGCTGCACCCGGCGGCCGACAACCTGGTGGTGACCGGGGACGGCGGGTCCGGCTCCGTGGAGGACCTCGTCCGGGGCCTGGACCGAGGCCTGCTGGTCACGTGCCTGTGGTACATCCGCGAGGTCGACCCGACGACCCTGCTGCTGACCGGGCTCACCCGCGACGGCGTGTACCTGGTCGAGGACGGTGAGGTCACGGGGGCGGTGACGAACTTCCGGTTCAACGAGAGCCCGGTCGACATGCTGCGCCGTGTCGAGGCGGTCGGCTCCACGGTGCCGGCGCTGAGCCGCGAGTGGGGCGACTACTTCCCGCGGACGGCGATGCCGCCGCTGCGTGTGGGCGGCTTCAACATGTCGAGCACGAGCCAGGCGTCGTGAACCCACCGGTGCGCTCGGGGCCCGGCCGACGTAGCGTGAGGAGGTGAGGCTTCGCCGCCGCCGCGCGCCCGCCGACCCCGCGCAGGTCCACCGGATCACCGACGCCCGTCGTCCCCACGCCGACGACCAGCACGACCGGTTCGTCAAGTACACCGTGTCGATGAGCATCCGGATGGTGTGCATCGTGCTGGCGCTCGTCGTCCGCGGGCCGCTGCAGTGGGTGTTCATCGCCGGGGCCGTGGTGCTGCCCTACGTCGCGGTAGTGATCGCCAACGCCAGCCGGGAGCAGGCCCCCTCCCCGCCCGAGGCCTGGGGAGTCGACCGGTCCGCCCTCGGGTCGGGGCCGGCGGGCACCGCGGCCACCGGCCAGCCGCCCGACGGGCCGCCGCCTCCTTCCAGGATTTGACCAAGTCGTGACCTAGCGACCGGCCTCCTCGGCCGGACCTTGACACTGGGACGTGTCATGATGGGGCAACGCGTTCTGCATCCCCCGTCGGAACGCGTGAAGGACGCCGGGCGGCTCCCCCCCGTGGCCGCCCGGCGTCCGCTCGTCCGGCCCGACCGGTCGGCGGCGAACTAGTCGGCGGCGAGCTGGACGGCGGCGAGCTGGACGGTTGGCGAACAGCCGACGAGGGAGCAGACTGCGGGTATGGACGGGTGGACTGCAGGGCACGAACCTCCCCCCGACCTCGTGTGCAGCGCCCGAGGCTGCCGTTCCCGGGCAGTCTGGGCGTTGCGCTGGAACAACCCGCGGCTCCACACGCCCGAGCGCCGCAAGACGTGGCTCGCGTGCGACGTCCACCGTGAGCACCTGGCCGAGCACCTGTCCCTGCGGGGGTTCCTGCGCGAGACCATCTCCACGGCGGAGCTGGACCGCACGGCCTGACCCCAGAGCCGCAGGCGTTACCGTCGGAGCGTGTACAGGTTCCTGCTCACTCCCCGTTGGGTCGGCGGGCTGGCGCTGGCGGTCGTGCTGGCCCTGGCCTGCGTGGCCCTCGGAGCGTGGCAGTGGGACCGCCGGGAGCAGGCTCGGGAGCGCAACGCCCCCGTGCTCGCCAACTACGCCACGGACCCCCGGCCGGTCACCGAGGTGCTGGGCACGCAGCCCTCGACCGGCGTCCTCCCTCGCGACGCGGAGTGGACGCCGGTCCGCGCGCGCGGCCGCTACGTCCCCGAGCACACACTGCTGGTGCGCAACCGACCGCTGGACGGGCGGCCCGGCTACCACGTGCTCGTGCCGCTTCGGCTGGAGGACGGGCGCACGCTCGTGGTGGACCGGGGGTGGCTGCCGACCGGCGCGACGGGGGCCGCCCCCGACGCCGTTCCGGCACCGCCGTCCGGGGTCGTGGACGTGGTGGCGAGGCTCCGCCCGCCCGAGCCGGCCAGCGAGCGCGAC
>JBMOMI010000298.1:0-4752 GCA_049325235.1 Actinomycetota bacterium
CGACAGTGAGGCAGCAGACCCCGGTGGCCCGCCCACGGCACGCGCAGCCGCCGGCCGACACCCCGCTGCTGCGCCGGATCCGCGAGAGCGTCATCGGCGACGACCACGTCATGGTCGGTCCCTACGGCCCCCGCCGGGTCACCTACGCCGACTACACCGCCAGCGGACGGTCCCTGGCCTTCGTCGAGGACTTCGTCCGCGATGTGGTGATGCCGTGCTACGCCAACACGCACACCGAGGCCTCCGGCACCGGGCTGCAGACGACGCGGCTGCGCGAGGACGCCCGGCGGATCATCCGCGACGCCGTGCACGGTGACGACGGCACCGCCGTCATCTTCTGCGGCTCGGGGTCGACCGCGGCCGTGGACAAGCTCGTCGGCGTCCTCGGCCTGCGCATCCCCTCGGCGCTGGAGGACCGCCACCACCTCAGCGCCGCGATCAGCCCCGACGAGCGGCCGGTCGTGTTCATCGGCCCGTTCGAGCACCACTCCAACGAGCTGCCGTGGCGGGAGACGATCGCGGACGTCGTCCGCGTGCCCGAGGACGCCGACGGGCACGTGGACATCGACGTCCTGGCCGCCGAGCTGCGCCGCTACGCCGACCGCCCGCTGAAGATCGGCTCGTTCTCCGCCGCGAGCAACGTCACCGGGATCGTCACCGACACGCACCGCATCACGCGGCTGCTGCACGAGCACGGCGCGCTGGCCTTCTGGGACTTCGCCGCGGCCGCTCCCTACGTCGAGATCGAGATGACCGTGCCCGGGGACCCCGCGGCAGCCAAGGACGCGGTGTTCCTCAGCCCGCACAAGCTGGTCGGCGGGCCCGGCACGCCGGGGGTGCTCGTCGTCCGGCGCGAGCTGCTGCACAACCGGGTGCCGGTGGTCGTCGGCGGCGGCACGGTCGCCTACGTCGCGCCCGACGAGCACGTCTACCTGGCCGACCCGGAGCACCGGGAGGAGGCCGGCACCCCGGCGATCATCGAGTCGATCCGCGCCGGGCTGGTCTTCCAGCTCAAGCAGGCGGTGGGCATCGACGTGATCCGCGCCCACGAGGAGCACTTCCTGCGCCGGGCCGTCGAGGCGTGGAGCGCCAACCCGAACATCCAGATCCTGGGCAACCTCGACGCCGAGCGCCTGTCGATCGTCTCCTTCGTCGTGCGGCACCCGGGCGGCCGGTACCTGCACCACAACTTCGTGGTCGCCCTGCTCAACGACCTGCTCGGCATCCAGGCCCGGGGCGGCTGCTCGTGCGCCGGTCCCTACGGGCACCGGCTGCTGGGCATCGACCTCGACCGCTCGCACGAGCTCGAGCGGTCCGTGCTCGGCGGGCTCGAGGGCCTGAAGCCGGGCTGGGTGCGGGTGAACTTCAACTACTTCCTGTCCGAGGACGTGTTCCGGTTCGTCGTCGACGCGGTCGACCTCGTCGCCCGCGACGGCTGGCGGCTGCTGCCGGACTACCGCTTCGACGTGGCCACCGGGTTGTGGCGCCACCGCGCCGGGCCGGTCGAGCCGCCGCTGCGGCTCGCGGACGTCTCCTACGACGCCGACGGGCGCATGACGTATCCCGACCGGCAGGCGACGGCTCCGGAGTCCGTGCTGGCCGACCACCTCGCCGAGGCCCGGCGCCTGCTGGCCCGCGGCAGCGGGGACGCCGCCGGGGACGGCGTCACCTGCCCCCCGGGCACCGACGCGGAGTTCCAGCGGCTGCGGTGGTTCGAGCTGCCGCCCGGCTGCGGCTGCGGCTGACCGGTTCTCAGGCGGGCACGGTGCGGGTGCGCGGCCCGGCCTTGAGGACGCCGCTCGGCAGCTCGTGCCCGACGACCTCCTGCGCGTAGGCCGCCACCTCCAGCAGCGCCTCGAGGTCGACGCCGGTGGCGACGCCCATGTCCTCCAGCATGTGCACGACCTCCTCGGTCGCGACGTTGCCCGACGCGCCGGGGGCGTACGGGCAGCCGCCCAGCCCGCCGACGCTGGCGTCGAACTCGGTCGCGCCGTGCTCCATCGCGACGACGATGTTCGCCAGCGCGGTCCCGCGGGTGTTGTGGAAGTGCAGCAGGAACGGCACCCCGGCGTGCGCGGACAGGTAGCCGTCGACGAGCTCGGCCACCCGGCGCGGCGTGCCGACGCCGGTGGTGTCCCCGAACGCGACCCGGTCGGCGCCGTCCGCGACCGCCCGGGTGACGACGTCCAGCACCCGGGACGCCGGGACGTCGCCCTCGTACGGGCAGCCGAACGACGTCGACACGATCACCTCGAGCGTCCCCCCGGCGCCGTGCACGTGCTCGACGACCGCGGCGATGTCGTCGAGCGACTCGGCCGTGGACCGGTTGACGTTCTTGCGGTTGTGCGTGTCCGAGGCCGAGACGACCATCTCGAGCTCGGTGAACCCGGCGGCGATCGCGCGCTGCGCGCCCTCGAGGTTCGGCACCAGCGCCGAGTAGCGGATCGACGGGTCCTTGCGGGCCCGGGCCCACACCTCGTCGGCGTCGGCCATCTGCGGGATCGCCCGCGGGTGGACGAAGCTCACGGCCTCGATGCGGCGCAGCCCGGTGCCGGCGAGCATGTCGAGCAGCCGGACCTTGGCGTCGGTCGGCACCGGCGCCTCGTTCTGCAGCCCGTCGCGCGGACCGACCTCGCGCAGGCTCACCTGCTGCGGCCACTCACCCATCGCCGTCCCTCCTCACACCCCCGGCCACACCGGACGCCGCTTCTCGGCGAACGCCCGCACGCCCTCGGCCCGGTCCGGGGAGAACGCGGTCGCGCGCCACGCGCCGTCCTCCACCTCGAGCCCGGTCGCCAGGTCGACGTCCAGGCCGAGCCGCATCGCCTTCTTCGCGTTCCGGACGCCGACCGGCGAGTGCCCGGCGACCGTCGCGGCCAGCTCCAGCGCGACGTCCCGGGCCGAGCCCGCGGGCACCAGCCGGTCGACGAGCCCGAGCCGGTGGGCCTCCTCGGCGTCCACCCGGCGCGCGGTGAAGATCAGGTCCGCGGCGCGGGACCAGCCCAGCCGGCGGGTCAGCAGCTGGGTGCCTCCGCCGCCGGGGATGACGCCGACCGACACCTCGGGCAGGCCGAGCACCGCGGTGGTGTCGGCGACGACGAGGTCGCACGACAGCGCGATCTCGCAGCCGCCGCCGAGGGCGTACCCGACGACCGCGGCGACGGCCGGCACCGGCAGGTCGAGGACGCCGCGGTACGCGGCGCGTGTGACGTCGCGGTGGCGGCGCAGCTCCTCGTCGGTGAAGGAGTTGCGCTCCTTGAGGTCCGCGCCGACGCAGAAGGCCTTGGCCTGGCTGGACGAGACGACGACGGCCCGGACGCTGCGGTCGTCGGCGAGCCGGGCGGCGGCGGTGGCGAGGTCGTGCGCCAGGGCGGTCGACACGGCGTTCATCGCCTCGGGGCGGTCGAGCACGATCTCCGCGACGTGGTCGCCGTGCCGGTCCACGCGAACGGTCATGGGGCGAGGCTATCCGCGCCGGCTGCGGCCGCCCCGCCCGCCCGCCGGGTGCTGCGCCGCACCAGGGACGGCGTCACCTGCCCGATGCCACGCAGCGTCCTCTTGTGCTGCGGCACCACCTCGAACCCGCTGGCGGCGTCCAGCCGGACGGCGGTGGCCTCGTCGACGAGCACGGTGCCGGGCGGGGCGACGCCGGTGAGCCGGCTGGCCCGGTTCACCGTCGTCCCGAAGACGTCGCCGAGCCGGGCGACGACGGGGCCGGTGGCCATCCCCACGCGGACGTCGGGCAGCACGTCGTCGGAGGCCATCGCCTCGGCGATGTCGAGCGCGATGCCGCCGGCCGCCGGGGCGGACGTGGCGACGAACAGCACCTCGTCGCCCACGGTCTTCACGACCCGGCCGCCGTGCGCGGACACGATGTCGGACGTCACCGCCTCGAAACGCTGCACCAGCCCGGCCAGCTCGCGTTCGGTGGAGCGGCGGACGACCCGCGTGAACGCGACGAGGTCGGCGAACCCGACCGACCGCACCGGCCCCGGTGCGCGACCCGCGTCGACGTCGGCGTCCGAGACCATCCGGGCGACGGCGGACGCCAGGTGCCGGCGCCACGCGTAGGTGAGCAGCGGCGCGGTGCGCTCGACGATCTCGGCGAGCACGTCGCCGACCCGCTCGGCGGCCTCGACGTCGCCGACGTGGCCCGACGCGTCCTCGTCGTCGGCCAGCGCCTCGGCGACGAGCTGGATCTGCCAGTTGGCGAGTCGGTCGGCCGAGCGGCCCATCGCGCGGGTCAGGCCGAGCGCGGTCTCCTCGTCGACGATCCCGTCGCGCACCAGCTGGACCATCGACCGCAGCGCGGCGACGTCCGCGAGGGTGAACGCCTCGGCGGCCGCCTCGACGTTGGGGAACCCGAGCGCCCGCCAGAACCGCCGCGCGGACAGCAGCGAGACGCCCGCGGCGCCGGAGACGTCCCGCCGGCGCAGGTGCCGCTCCGCGCCGAGCAGCCGGCGCTCCAGCGCGTCCGCCGAGTGCGACAGCCCCTCCGCCGCGACGTCGGGCACGCCGGAAGGCCCTGCGCCAGAGGGCATCTCGGCAGTCACCCGTCCTCCTCCCGTGCACGGCCCGCGGTGAGGCGGGCCAGCTCGGCGTACACCCGCCGCGCCTGGGGGACGTCGTCGAGCACGACCCGCTCCTGGGCCTCTCCGTCCCGGCCCGCGATCTCGATGATCACTGTGCCCGACCCCACGAGCCGCTGCAGCACCGACCGTCGCAGCGACAGGTCGGCCACCCGGCGCAGCG
>JBMOMI010000299.1:0-4725 GCA_049325235.1 Actinomycetota bacterium
CCCGACCACCGGTCGGCGCCCGGGTCCGGAGCGACGCCGGCCGCGGCGTCGTCCAGCACGGACTGCGCCCAGCGCGTGAGCGCGTCGAACCGCGCCGCGTCGATACCGCCGCCGTGCTCCTTCACGCCCGCATAGGCGAGGCCGTCGAGTGCGGTGAAGATCGTGGCGATATCCTCAGCCGGGCCGGTGACGATCAGCTCGGCGAGCCCGTCGTCGAGCGGGTTCGGGACCACCCTCCGGTCCCGGCGACCGGCAGCGCGACGCCTCGCCGAGGCAGCGGCATCCACGGCCGTGGCCTCCAGCGCCACCCGGTCGCGCAGCTGCGCGTTCGTCAGCTGTGGCGCATCGGCTGCGATGGCTGCGTCGACGGCCCGGGCGTCGTCGGCGGACAGCGCGTCCGTGCCGGCGACGACGGTGCGCGCGCGGGGGTAGTCGATGTCGCCGGCGGTCAGCAGCGCCAGCGTGCACGGCAACCGGTCGACGAGCTGAGTGGACTCGTGCAGCCGGGCCTGGCCGGCGCGCATCCCCCAGTGCATCCGCATGGCTACCTGGTCGGCGGTGAACTCCCCGGCCCCCTCGGCCTCGAAGCGCCGGTCGAGCTCGGCCAGGGCCTGCACCTGCACGGCCTTGGCCCACGAGGCGACCCGCTCAGCCAGTGCTGCGACCTCGAGCAGGCCGGCGTCCGTGTGCTCGCCCAGCGCGCCGACGGCGTCCCGGAGCTCGAACGCGCGACCTGCCGGGTCCGGCTCGGCCCACGGGCCGCAGACGACGTTCTGGGCAGGCCACACCCACACGACGTCAGCGGAGACGGCCAGGGAGCCGGCGCGGCCGGCCACCGACCGCAGCCGGTCCTCCGCTCCGCTCACGCTGACCACCTCCGGATCCTTTGGCCGATGAGTCTACTCGAACACCTGTTCGAGAAGCAAGGGATATGCCGCGTCGACCGCGACGAGACACCCGCCCGGCTCGCCCGGCTCGTCCGCCGCCGCCACGTGCTGACAGGATCGCCGCATGGCCCGGCTGCGCTTCCCGATGCCGCTGCGCTGGTCCGACATGGACGCGTACGGCCACGTCAACAACGTCGTCTTCCTCCGCCTGCTCGAGGACGCGCGCGTGCTCGCCTTCCATGCCCACGACAGCGAGGACGGCGGCACGATGCTCGACACCGGCGTCCTCGTCGCGCGGCACGAGATCGACTACGTCGCGCCGCTGCACTGGCGCCCGGATCCCGTCTCGATCGACCTGTGGGTCACCGACATCAAGGGCGCCAGCTTCGACATGGGCTACGAGGTGCTCGACGACGACGCGGACGGCGGACCGCCCACCGTCTACGCCCGTGCGGAGTCCACGCTCGTCGTGTACGACCTCGCCCAGGGTCGTCCGCGGCGCATGTCGGACGTCGAGCGAGAGCGCCTGGAGTCCTGGCGCGGCGAGCCGGTCAACCTGCGCCGCCACCGCGTCGAGCAGCGGCGCGGCGGTTCCGCGTGACCCTGCGGCTCGTCGACGCCGACTCCTGGCGCGACCTCGCCACCTTCGTGGCCCGGGCCAAGTACTTCGACACCGGCGGTGCGGCCCGGCTCGTCGGTCACGGCGACGTCCTGGCCGTGTACGTGTCGCCGCTCCACGGCGGCGGCGCCCCCGTCGTCCTCGGCCTGCGCACGTACGCCCTGGTCGAGTCGAGCGACATCGACGTCGTCGTCGACCTCGCCGCCCTCACCGACCGGCTGGCGCGGCCTGCCGCCGAGCCCGTCCTCGCCGTCCCCCCGGCGCCGGCGACCGGCGTCTCCTGGGCCGGCGTGAGCCCGCCACGCACCGGCTGGACGCCGGTCGGCTCCGTCCCCGCGGACGTCCTCGTAGCGGCGGCCCGGGTCGGGGTGGCCGAGGTCGCAGCCGGCGTGCCGGACGTCGCCGGTGGCCCTGCCGTGGCGCGGCTGCGGGCTGCGGTGTGGTCCCGGCCGCTGGAGGGGACAGACGTCCCGTCGGGTGCGGCCTTCGCCGCCGACGGCCTGGGCTTCCTCGGTGACGAGCCGGTCGCCGTCCTCGCTGCCGGACCCTGGCGCCGGCTGACGACTCCCCGGGGTCACGTGCTCGCCAGGCGGCCGCTCCTGTCCTGAGCCACGCTGGGCGCATGAGGACCTCGGACCTGCTTGCCGACGCCTTCGGACGGGTGCACGAGGCCGTGCACGAGACCGTCGAGGGGCTGACGGCAAACCAGCTGCTGTGGCGCGCCGACCCCGACGCCAACACCATCGCCTGGCTGGTCTGGCACCTCACCCGCGTCCAGGACGACCACGTCGCCGACGTCGCCGGCACCGAGCAGGTCTGGACGTCGCAGGGCTGGCGCGACCGGTTCGGCCTGCCGTTGCCGGCCGGCGACATCGGGTACGGGCACAGCAGCGACGACGTGGCGTCGGTGCGGGTGGAGGACCCGGCGCTGCTGCTCGGCTACTACGACGCCGTCCACGAGGCGACGCTCGCTTTCGTCGCCGGCATCGCGGACGACGACCTCGACCGCATCGTCGACACGCGGTGGGACCCGCCGGTGACCCTCGGCGTCCGGCTCGTCAGCGTGGTCAGCGACTGCTTGCAGCACGTCGGCCAGGCGGCGTTCCTGCGCGGCATGCTGGCGCGCGCCCCTCTCAGGCGCGCACCCAGACGGTGACGTCGGTCGGCACCGCGGCCCGGCCGTCGGCGCCCGCGACGAGGTCGCCGGACACGAGCAGCACCTCGGACCCGGCCGGCAGCGTTACCGGGGACGCGCCCAGGTTCGCTACGACCAGCACGCCGCCGTTGCGGAAGGCCACGACGTCCTCGCCGCCGTCCATCCACTCGAGCCGGCCCTCGCCGAGCGCGTGCTCCCGACGCAGCCGCAGCGCCGCCCGGTACATCTCGTAGGTTGAGCCGGGCACCCCGCGCTGGACGTCGAGCGCGAGCCGCGCGAACGACTCCGGCTGCGGCAGCCACGTCGTGTCCGTGGGACCGAAACCGAACGCCGGCGCGTCGTGCCGCCACGGGATCGGCACGCGGCAGCCGTCCCGGCCGGTCTCCTCGCCGGCGGTGCGGTGGAACGCCGGGTCCTGACGGACCTCGTGCGGCAGCGTCGTGTGGTCCGGCAGCCCGAGCTCCTCGCCCTGGTACAGGTACGCCGATCCCGGCAGCGCCAGCATCAGCAGCGTGGCGGCGCGGGCCCGGCGCAGCCCCAGCTCGGCGTCCGGCTGCGGGTCGTCGGCGGCGATGCCGTTGGGTCGCGGCGTCCCGACCGGCAGGCCGAGCCGGGAGGCGTGCCGGACGACGTCGTGGTTGCTGAGCACCCAGGTGGTCGGGGCGCCGACGGCGTCCATCTCCGCGAGCGACCGGCTGATCACCCCGCGCAGGTCCCCGGCCCGCCACGGGGCCTGCAGGAAGTCGAAGTTGAACGCCTGGTGCATCTCGTCCGGGCGCACGTAGCGGGCCAGCCGGTCCGCCGGGTGCACCCATGCCTCGGCCACGAGGACCCGCTCACCGTCGTAGGCGTCGAGCACCTTCCGCCACGAGCGGTAGATGTCGTGGACGCCGTCCTGGTCCCACATCGGCGGCCGCTCGCCGTCGGCGTTCGCCCCCTCGAGCAGCTCCTGGTCGTGGTCCCAGTCGGGCAGGCCGGGGGCCTTGACCAGCCCGGAGGCGACGTCCACCCGGAAGCCGGCGACCCCGCGGTCCAGCCAGAACCGCAGCACGTCCTCCATCTCCTCCCAGACCTCGGGGTGCGACCAGTCGAGGTCGGGCTGCTTGGTGTCGAACAGGTGCAGGTACCACTGGCCCGGGCTGCCGTCGGGCTCGACCACGCGCGTCCAGGCGTCGCCACCGAAGACCGAGCGCCAGTCGTTGGGGGGCAGCTCACCGTGCTCGCCGCGGCCCTCGCGGAAGATGTACCGCGCCCGCTCCGGGCTGCCGCGGCCGGCGGCCAGCGCCGCGGCGAACCACGGATGCTCGTCGGAGGTGTGGTTCGGCACCAGGTCGACGATCACCCGCAGCCCCAGCTCGCGGGCCCGGGCCAGCAGCGCGTCGGCGTCGTCCAGCGAGCCGAACAGCGGGTCGACGTCCCGGTAGTCGGCCACGTCGTAGCCCGCGTCCGCGTGCGGCGAGACGTAGAACGGGCTCAGCCAGACGGCGTCCACGCCCAGCTCGACGAGGTGCTCGAGTCGGGACGTGATGCCCGGCAGGTCGCCGACGCCGTCGCCGTTGCCGTCGGCGAACGAGCGCGGGTAGATCTGGTAGATCACGGCCGAGCGCCACCACTCACGGGCGTTGCCGGGCTGGACGTCGGTGGCGAGGGGAGCGGGGGAGGTCACCCGTCCGAGCCTAGGACCGCCCCCGGGGTGTCGTGCAAGTCCTTGCTGTGGCTGACGGGTTCTTCCAGCCGGGTCCTCAGGAGAGCCGGTTGACGAGACTGTGGGCGGCCCGCTCGAGGTAGTCCCAGAGCAGCGACTCGTAGATCGGCGGCAGGCCGAGCTCGGTCACCGCCACCCGCATGTGCCGCAGCCAGGCGTCCCTCGCCGCGGCGTCCACCGGGAACGGCGCGTGCCGCATCCGCAGCCGCGGATGGCCGCGCTGCTGGCTGTACGTCGTCGGGCCGCCCCAGTACTGCTCGAGGAACATCGTCAGCCGCTCGCGGGCGCCGGCCAGGTCGTCCTCGGGGTACATCGGACGCAGCAGCGGGTCGGTGGCGACACCGTCGTAGAAGCGGTC
>JBMOMI010000300.1:0-4716 GCA_049325235.1 Actinomycetota bacterium
CCCACCGGCCCGACGTGTGCGGGGGCGAGCCTCAGAGCACGAGGAAGAGCAGGACGACGACGGCGATGATGAGCGCGAGGATCGCGATGGTGCGGGTGTTCACGGTCCCTCCCGGTAGTTGCGGGCGCGCGACCAGGTGATCACGCGCGCACTGGAACGCTAGAGCCTGCCGGCGTTCACCGCACGACGAGGACGCCGGCCGCCTGCATCTCCTCGACCGCCCGGTCGGCGTCGCCCGGAGCCAGCTCGACGAAGCGGGTGGCGGCCAGCGGCACGACGACGTCGTAGCCGAGCCTGCGACCGTCCAGCGCCGTCTCCTTGACGCACACGTCGCCCGCCAGCCCGACGACGACCACGCGCCGCACGCCCTCGGCGTCCAGCAGGGACCCCAGGTGCGTGGCCGACGTCCGGCCGGACACCGGGTCGCGCACCGAGAACCCGGAGTAGCCGTCCTCCCCGCCGGTGCCCTTGCGCACCACCGGACCGTCCACGACCAGGTCGGGGTGCAGCTCGGCTCCCGGCGTGTCCCGCACGCAGTGCACCGGCCACACGCCTCCGTCCGGAACGAAGTGCGGCGTGTGGGGCGGGTGCCAGTCCTGCGTGTAGACCACCGGCGACCCCGCGGCGCGCGCCGCGCGCACCTCGTCGTTGACGACCGGCACCACCTCCTCGCCGCCGGGCACGTACAGGCCGCCGTCCGGGGACGCGAAGTCCACCTGGACGTCGACCACCACCAGCGCGGTCCCCTCGCCGTACTCCTGCGTCGTCATCGCCCCTCCTCCTCCTCACGCACCGCTGGGCTGGCCACGAACGTCGTCGGGATCGCCGGTTCTCCGGCGGAGAGCTTCATGCCCTCCCAGGGGACGCCTCGGCGCGCGAGCGCGTGGTGCTCGCGGGCGGCGGCCAGGTCGAGCCCGTCGTCGACGCGCTTGCCGCCGCGCACCAGCGGAACCTGGAGGGCCCGGTCGCCGGGCAGCGCCTCCGGCGTGCACTGGGAGCCCAGCACCTCCTCGGTCGACGTGCCGCTCGGCCGGTGCCGGCGCACGGCCGTCTTGCGCCCGCCCTGGGTCGCCTTGTTGACCGACCGCTTGGCCACGGCACGGCCCTCGACCTCGACCAGCTTGTAGATCATCCCGGCGGTGGGGACGCCGGAACCGACCACGACCGACGTCCCGGCGCCGTAGGCGTCCACGGGCGCGGCGGCGAGCGCGGCGATGGAGTGCTCGTCCAGGTCGCCGGACACGACGATGCGGGTCTGCGTGGCCCCCAGGGAGTCCAGCAGCCGGCGCGCCTCGTGCGCCACCACCGCCAGGTCTCCGGAGTCGATCCGGACGGCGCCGAGCCCGGGGCCCGCGATGTCCACGGCCCTGCGGATCCCCTCGCGGATGTCGTAGGTGTCCACGAGCAGCGTGGTGCCCGGGCCGTGGGAGGCGACGGCGGCGCGGAACGCGGCCTCCTCGTCGTCGTGGGCGAGCACGAAGGAGTGCGCGATGGTGCCGGCCGTCGGGATGCCGTACCGCGCCCCGGCCGCGAGGTTGGACGTCGAGGCGAACCCGGCCACGTACGCGGCCCGCGCCGCGGCGACGGCCGACTCCTCGTGGGTGCGGCGGGATCCCATCTCGATCAGCGGCCGGTCCCCGGCCGCCGCCACCATCCGGGACGCGGCGGCCGCGACCGCGCTGTCGTGGTTGAGCACCGACAGCACCAGCGTCTCGAGCAGCACGCACTCGGCGAAGGTGCCGCTCACGGTGAGCACCGGCGAGCCCGGGTAGTAGGCCTCACCCTCGGCGTAGCCGTCGACGTCGCCGGAGAAGCGGAAGGTACTCAGCCAGTCGCACGTCCGCTCGTCCACGACGCCGCTGTCCCGCAGCGACGCGAGCTCGTCGTCCCCGAAGGTGAAGTCCTCCAGCAGGTCCAGCAGGCGCCCGGTGCCGGCCACGACCCCGTAGCGCCGCGTCTCGGGCAGGCGGCGGGTGAACGTCTCGAACACGCAGCGGCGGTCGGCGGTGCCGGCCCGCAACGCGGCCTGCACCATCGTCAGCTCGTAGCGGTCGGTCAGCAGGGCGCTGCTGTGGTCCCTCGTCACCGGTCCAATCTATTGTCGAGCGCGTGACCGTCCTGTCCGTGGCTCCCGTCGAGGTGGAGCAGCCGGAGGCCGGGGAGGCCGTCCGACCCGACGTCCCGTGGGTGACGATCGTGTGGAACGACCCTGTCAACCTGATGAGCTACGTGACCTACGTGTTCCAGACGTACTTCGGCTACGACCGCGCCAAGGCGGAGCGCCTCATGCTCGACGTGCACCACAAGGGCCGGGCGGTCGTCTCGGCGGGCACCCGCGAGGAGATGGAGCGCGACACCGAGGCGATGCACGCCTACGGGCTGTGGGCGACGTTCAGCCAGGACAGGTCGCCCGCCTGATGGCCCGCAAGTTCGGCCGCACGCGGCACAGCATCGAGGCGCGCCTGGAGGACTCCGAGCGCGACCTGCTCGCCCGGCTCTTCGCCGACGTCGAGGAGATGCTCCACGACCCGGCCGCCTCCGACGCCGACCCCCTGGCCGCGATGGTCGGCATCTCCGAGAACGCGGTGCGTCCGGAGGACCCCGCGCTCCTGCGGCTCCTGCCCGACGCGTCCCGGGAGGACGACGAGATCGCCGGGGAGTTCCGCCGCTTCACCGAGCGGAGCCTGCGCGCCCGCAAGCGCCAGGCGCTCGCCACCGCGCGGTCCACGCTCGAGCGCCCGGGTCCGCTCCGGCTCTCGGACGCGGAGGCGACGGCGTGGCTGACGGCGCTGACCGACGTCCGGCTCGTGCTCGCCGAGCGGCTGGGGCTGCGGACCGACGAGGACGCCGAGGCTCTGCACGCGGTGCTCCTGGCGGGCGCGGAGGACGACCCCCGCACCTGGCTGGCGGCCGTCTACGACTTCCTCACCTGGCTGCAGGAGACGCTGGTGACCGTCCTCGCCGAGTCGCTGCCCCCCCAGGGCCGCGGCGATCTGTGAGCAAGCACTCGGCGCGGGCGGTGCTCGCCGGGCCACCGGTACGCCTACCCTCTCCGGCGTGGCGGACGCACCCATCGGCATCTTCGACTCGGGCTTCGGTGGCCTGACGGTCGCGCGCGCCGTGCTGGACCAGCTGCCGCACGAGCCGGTGCTGTACATGGGCGACACCGCCCGCCAGCCCTACGGCCCCAGGCCGATCGCCGAGGTCCGCGCCTTCGCCCTGGAGTGCCTCGACGAGCTCGTCGACCGAGGG
Organism: Actinomycetota bacterium; assembly: GCA_049325235.1. Classification (GTDB taxonomy): domain Bacteria; phylum Actinomycetota; class Actinomycetes; order Actinomycetales; family SCSIO-59966; genus SCSIO-59966. The sequence goes on from JBMOMI010000300.1 coordinate 3,253, forward strand.
GTCAAGCTGCTCGTCATCGCCTGCAACTCCGCCAGCGCGGCGGTCCTGCACGACGCGCGCGAGCGCTACCCGGTGCCGGTCATCGAGGTGATCCGGCCGGCGGTGCGCCGGGCGGCCGCGGCCACCCGCAGCGGGCGGGTCGGCGTCATCGCCACCCGCGCCACCGTCACGTCGGGTGCGTACGAGGACGCGTTCGCCGCCGCCCCCCACGTCGACGTCGTCACTGCCGCCTGCCCGCGCTTCGTGGAGCTGGTGGAGGCCGGGACGACGACGGGCCCGGAGGCGATCGCCGTCGCGCGCGAGTACCTCGCCGGGATGCAGGCGGCGGACGTCGACACGCTCGTCCTCGGCTGCACCCACTACCCGCTGCTCACCGGCGTGATCTCCTACGTGATGGGGGAGGGCGTCACGCTGGTCAGCAGCGCCGAGGAGACGGCGCAGGAGGTGTACCGCCGGCTCCTCACCGACGGCCTCGCCCGTCCGGAGGAGCTCCCGGCGCCCCGGCACCGCTTCCTCACCACCGGTGACCCGGCGACGTTCTCGGCGCTGGCCCGCCGCTTCCTCGGCCCCGAGGTGGAGGCCGCCGAGACGCTGGCGGTACCGGCATGAGGTTGACCGTCGTCGGCTGCTCGGGGTCGTTCCCCGGCCCGGAGTCGCCGGCCTCGTCCTACCTGGTCACGGCGGACGACGACGCCGGGCGCACGTGGCGGGTGGTGCTCGACCTCGGCAACGGCGCTCTCGGCCCGCTGCAGCGGCACGCCCGCCTCGTCGACGTGGACGCCGTCCTGGTGTCGCACCTGCACCCGGACCACTTCCTCGATCTCTGCGGCTTCTACGTGGCGCTCAAGTACGACCCGGACGGCGAGGCGCCCGGCCGCCTGCCGGTGTGGGGGCCGCCGGGGACGTCGGCCCGCCTCGCCGAGGCGTACGGGCGCCCCGAGGGCAGCGGCATGGGGGCGCAGCTCGACGTCCGGGTGTGGGCCGACGGCGAGCCGGTGCGGGTCGGTCCGTTCACCGTCACGCCGCGGCGCGTGCTGCACCCGGTGGAGGCCTACGGCGTCCGCGTCGAGGCACCCGGGGCCGACGGCGGGCGGCGGGTGCTCGCGTACACCGGCGACACCGACGACTGCCCGGCGCTGGACGAGCTGGCCGCCGACGCCGACCTGCTGCTCGCCGAGGCCGCCTTCCACGAGGGCCGGGACGAGGTGCGCGGCATCCACCTCACCGGGCGGCGTGCCGGCGAGGTGGCCACCCGGGCCCGGGCCCGCCGTCTCGTGCTCACCCACCTACCGCCGTGGAACGACGCCGACCGGGCGCTCGCCGAGGCCCGCCAGACCTACGCCGGGCCCATCGAGCTGGCCCGGCCGGACGCCGTCCTCGACGTCTGAGCGCGCCTGGCTACCCTCGGGCCCCATGACGCGACCCGACGGCCGAGAGCCCGCCCAGCTGCGCGACGTCCGGATC
>JBMOMI010000301.1:0-3532 GCA_049325235.1 Actinomycetota bacterium
GACCCACTGCGCAACCGTCGCCACGGGCGGTGAGGCTATCCGCCGTCGCGGAGCAGGCCGGCCGCGAGGTCGGCCGCGGCGCGGCGGTCGGGCTTGCCGATCCCCCGCAGCGGCAGCGCCGGCACGACGAGCACGTGCCGCGGGGCGGCGACCCCGCCGAGACGCGTGGCCACCGCGGCCCGCACCGCGTCCAGCGGGCCGGGGTCGCCGACGACGAGCGCGGTGACCGCCTGCCCCCACTCCGGGTCCGGGACGCCGACCACGAGGCACTCCCGGACGCCGGGCAGCGCGGCGACGACCGCCTCCACCGCGGCCGGCGCGACCTTGCGGCCCCCGGTGACGAGGACGTCGTCCAGCCGCCCGGTCACGGCCAGGACGCCGTCGTCGAGCGACCCGGCGTCGCTGGTGGCGAACCAGCGCACGCCGTCCCGCACCGGGAACGCGCGCCGCGTCGCCGCGTCGTCCATGCGGTACCCCGCGGCGAGCACCGGACCGGCCAGGAGCACCCGGCCGGTCTCGGGCTCGACGTCGACCCGGACGCCGTCCAGCGGGCGGCCGTCGTAGACGCACCCGCCGCTGGTCTCGGTCATGCCGTACGTGGTGACGACGGCGACCCCGGCGGCGTGCGCGGCGGCCAGCAGGCCCGGCGGGGCAGCGGCGCCCCCGAGCAGGACGCCGTCCAGCCCCCGCAGCGCTGCCCGGCCGGCGGGGTCGGCGAGCAGCCGCCCCAGCTGGGTCGGCACGAGGGAGGTGTAGCGCCGGCGTCCGGTCATCGCCGCGGCGGCCGAGGCGAACCCGTCGGCCGTGAAGCCGCCGGCGAGGTCGGCCACGGCCGGGTCGCTCCCGGCCACGACGCTGCGCACGAGCACCTGCCAGCCGGCGACGTGCGCCACCGGCAGCGCCAGCAGCCACTGCCCGGGCCCACCGAGGCGGTCATGGGTGGCGCGTGCCGAGTACTCCAGGGCAGCGGCCGGCAGCTCCACCACCCGCGGCGCCCCGGTCGAGCCGGACGTCGGCAGGAGCAGCGCGACGCCGTCGGCGACCGGGGCGCCCGGCCGGGCGGCCTCCAGCACCGCGGCACCCTCAGGGCCTCCCGGTACCGGGACCAGCGGCGGGCCGGTGCCGTCCAGGGCGCCGGCCAGGGGCTCGAGCAGCGCGCGGACGGCGTCCCCGGTGGGCACGTCGACTCGTCGCACAGTCCGCACGGCGAGTGTCTACCAGTGGCAGGCTCGTGCCATGGACGTGCGGGTGGAGACGGCCCTGCGCGAGCTCGCGCGCACCGAGCCCGGGGTCGAGCGGGCGGTCCGCCGGGCGTGGGACGACCTCACCGCCGGCAGCGGCGACCCCCGCGACGTGTCCCAGTGGTGGCTGCAGCTCTACCTGTGGGACCAGCTGGCCCGCAGCAGTGCCGGCACCCCGCAGGACGCGTGGCGGCTCGCGTCCGCGCTGGGTGACCTGCTCGGGGCGGTCGGCCTGGGCCGCTACGCCGAGCTGGCCCGCAGCGAGGCGACGCGCGAGATCCTGCTCGCCGCCGACGACGCGGAGCGCTACTCCGACCTGTACGCCGCCGCGCTGCGCGCCTCCGGCATCCAGCCGCCGGACACGGAGCTGATCACGTGGGGCCCGGTGATGGGACCGGCCGAGGCGGACGCCTACGAGCGGGCCGCGAACGCCCTCGAGCTGTCGATGGTGTCGGGGGACCTGCGGGTCGGAGCGCCCGGCTCGCGGGCCGTGCGGCAACGGGTCACCGACGCGGTGCTCACCGCGCCGCAGCGGGACCTGAACGGCCTGCGGCCGCTGCTGGGGATCGCCTCGGAGCGGCTGCACGAGTGGACGGTCCGCTCCCGGACGCTCGCGGCGCTGCTGGAGCCGATGACCGACTCCCTCACCGCGGGTGTCCCGGAGAGGCTGGCCGGCGTCCCGGGCGAGCTCGAGCGGCTGCGGGTGCTGCTGGACCTGGTCGCCGAGCCGGTGCCGCTGACCGCGGCCGGGTACCTCCCGAAGGCGGTCGTCGTCGCCTTCGGCGAGCGGGCCGGCGACAGCGAGTACTTCCGGCCCGGCGCCGGGGAGAAGCACAACGCGATGGTCCACTGGACGCGCGCTGCCGCGCAGTCCGCCGGCATGGTGCGGGTGCACCGCAAGGCGCTCACACTCACCCCGCGGGGACGGCGGGCCGCCGCCGGCCCGGACCAGCTCGCCGCCGCGCTGGCGGCAGGGTGGTTCCCCACGCCGCGGACGGCGGACGTCGTCGCCCGGGAGGTCCTCACCGCGGTCGTGGCGGCCGGCGGGGCCACGACCCTGGACGACGTCGCGGAGCTGACTCAGGCGGTGCTCGTGGAGGACGGCTGGTCGGTGGCAGGGCGTCGGGTCCCGCTGGACGCCGCGCACGACGTCGTCCTCCCGGTCTACCGCCAGGCGTACTGGGCGCAGCTGGTGGAGCGCGGCCGGGGGACGGCGTTCCGCGCCCGGCCGGCGCTCGTCCCGCTGCTGCGCGCCGCCCTGCGCCACCACCTCATGCACCACGGGCTCACCCAGCTGCGCTGACCCCTCACCGGCCTCAGTGGCCGTGGCCCTCGTCGCCGTGGTCGCCGCGGTCCTCGCGTTCCGGCAGCTCCAGGGCCACGGTCTCCGGCACGCCGGCGACCCGGCGGGGGCTGAAGCTCACCCCGTTCGGCGCCCGGCCGACGTCCACCGTGCGGGCCACCGTGGACGTCGTCAGGTCGACGACGCTGACCGTGCCGTCGACCAGGTTGGTCACCCACGCGACCCGACCTCGACCTCGGCGAGCCGCTCGAGGGTGCTCGCGTCGAGCACGGTGAGGGTCGAGCCGGGGGCGCCCTCGTCGCCCTGCCCGGCGACCAGCAGCCGGCCGGTGGAGGTGAGGAACACCTGCGCGGGGGCGGCGTCCACGGTCGAGCGCTCGACCACCGCGGCGGCGGCCAGGTCGACCTCGACGACCTGCCGGGCCACCGACGCCCACGCCCAGCGGCCGTCGGGCGACACGGCGGCCTGCACCGGCCCGGGCCCGACGTCGACGCGGTCGCGGACGGCGCCGCTGGTCACCGCGACGACGTCGAGCGTGCCGGCGCCGGTGTTCGCCACCACCGCGGTGCCACCGTCGGCGCTCAGCCGCAGCCCGTGCGGCGCGCCGTCCAGCTCGGTGCGCGACCGCGGCCGCAGCCGGGCGTCGTAGGTGAACAGCGACGGCTGCCCGGACGACGTGACCAGGACGCCGCCGTCCGGCGTCCCCACGACGTGGGCCGGGTGGGAGTCGGTGGCGGCCAGGCCGGTCACGTCACGGTGTCGGTCGCGAGCGCCCCCAGCTGGTCGGTGCCGGTGACCGCCCAGACCGTCTCGCCGTCCGCGGAGGCCTGCACGTTGTGCGGCTGCGGCACGCCCTCGACGGTCGTCACCACCTCGCCGGTGGCAGCGTCGAGCACGGTCAGGCTGTCGCCGCCCTCGTTGGCCACCCACACCGAGCCGGTCAGCTCGTCGGTCTCGTCGGGCGGGGCCGCCGCTTCCGCCGCGCAGG
>JBMOMI010000301.1:3542-4657 GCA_049325235.1 Actinomycetota bacterium
TCAGCGCCGCAGCCGCGGCGACGGTCAGGCCGGCGCTGGGCGGGTCATCGGCCCGGCTCTGCGTCTCCTTGGTCCTCGCCGAGCGCGGCCTCCCAGTCCTGCCACCGTGGAAGACGCCGAGGATGTTGACCACGAGCTCGCCGGATGACTCGTCCACCTCGTAGGCGACGAGGGTCCTCTTCTTGAAGGTGCTCGTCCGCATGCCCGGTCGGACGTCGTCGCACGCTCGGCTGGCGAGCGGGAAGACCAGGATGCCGTCGATGTGGTCGAGGATGGCGGCGACGAAGCGCCGAGCGATGTCCGGGGACGCCGCCTTGGTGATCCAGTCGTGGAGCTCGTTGAGTTGCCGCTCGGCTTGGGGAGTGAAGTTGATCCGGCCCGTCATGAACCGGCGGCCCACTTGGCCTCGTAGCGACCCCGCACATCCTCAGCCGGTGTCGCGCGGGACGGGTCGGCCTTCAGTGCGTCGTACGCTGCGGCGGCTTCCGTGTGTAGCCAGCCGTCGGCAGTTCGGTCGAACGCCTCATCCGGGTCGACCGATTCGAGGAGTCGGAGCGCCACGTCCTTGCGCACCTCAGGAGGCAGGGACATCCCCGCCTCGTAGAACTCCGACGCGCTCAGCGACATGTCCGCTAAGTGTACGCCGACGCGCCGACCCACGCCCATGAGCGCCCCCTCCTGACCCGCTGCCATGGTGCGGGTCGGGTGCGTGGCTGCTGCGGTACGCGCGTGAGGAGTCAATGATCTGTCGGACGACGGCGAGGGTGCGCTCGAGTTCCTCCTCGCCGACCGCGTCGGCGACGGCGTTGGCCCAGTCGTGCTGGGCTGCGGCCAACTGCTGCAGGGCGCCGCGACCTTGGGGTCGGCTCGAGGAGCTTGGCCCGACGGTGTCCAGGGAGCCTCGATCTGGCCTGGGCGGGGGAAACCCCATCGACAACGTTGGGGGGTTCGCCGGCGTCGCTCGCGATTCGGGCCACGCATCTGCCACACACAGGGGGTCCAATAGGCCTCTGACCCGCGCAAGCGCGTCCGGTCAGTAGTACCAGGGGAACGGGCTCCAGTCCGGCTCGCGCTTCTGCAGGAACGCGTCCCGGCCCTCGACCGCCTCGTCGGTC
>JBMOMI010000302.1:0-4638 GCA_049325235.1 Actinomycetota bacterium
CGCTGCTGGCCGCGGTCCGCGACCTGGCCGGCGGCCAGGGGCGCTCCAGCGTGCTCGTCGAGATCCGGCGTCCCCTCGGCAGCGACCGCACCACCTGGCCGGGCACCGCGTTCGCCGCGGCCCGTGGGCTCACGCCGCGGCTGACGAGCGTCCGGCGTGACCTGGCCCTGCCGGTCGACGCGCGCCGCGCCGACGAGCTGCTGCGCGCGGCACGCGCCTCCGCCCGCGGCTACCGGGTGCACGGGTGGGCCGGGGCCGCCTCGCCGGGCGACCGGGAGCGGCTGGCGCCGCTGCTGGCCCGGATGTCGACCGACGCCCCGCTGGGCGAGCTCGACTACTCCCCCGAGGTCTGGGACGCCGGCCGCGTGGCCGAGCAGGACGCGGAGCTGGCCGCGGTGGGCCGGTCGTCGTGGACGGCGGTCGCCGTCGTCCCGGACGGGGCGTGGGCCGGCTTCACCCAGCTGACGTGGAGCCGGCACGAGCCGCAGCGCCTGCACCAGTGGGACACCCTGGTGCTCCGGGAGCACCGCGGCCGCCGGCTCGGCCTGCTGCTGAAGCTGGAGGCGCTGCGCCTGGCGACGGCCGACGTCCCGGGAGCCACGGTCTGCTCGACGTGGAACGCCGAGCAGAACACGCCGATGGTCGCCGTGAACGAGGCGATGGGCTACCGGCCGGTGGAGCTGCTCGAGGAGTGGCAGGCCCGCTTCGACGAGCTCGTGGTGCCGCCGGTCACAGCTTCCTCAGGCGCACGCGGTTGACGGAGTGGTCGGGCCCCTTGCCGAGCACGAGGGTGGCTCGGCCGCGCGTCGGCAGGACGTTCTCGCGCAGGTTGCGCTCGTTGATGTCGCGCCAGATCTGCTCGGCGCGCGCCACCGCCTGCTCGTCCGACAGGGTCGCGTACCGGCGGAAGTACGACTCGGGCCGGGAGAACGCCGTCCGGCGCAGCTCGAGGAACCGCTCGACGTACCAGCGGCGCACGTCCTCGGTGCGGGCGTCGACGTAGATGGAGAAGTCGAAGAAGTCGCTGACCGCCAGGCCCTGGCGACCGTCGGTGCGGGTCCGAGCCGGCTGGAGCACGTTGAGCCCCTCGACGATCAGCACGTCCGGGCGGCGGACGACGACCTCGGCGCCGGGCACGATGTCGTAGGTCAGGTGCGAGTACACCGGCGCCCGGACCTCCGGGGCGCCGGACTTCACCGCCGTCACGAAGCGCAGCAGTGCTCGCCGGTCGTAGGACTCCGGGAAGCCCTTGCGGTGCATGAGGTGGCGCCGTTCGAGCTCCGCGTTGGGGTACAGGAAGCCGTCGGTGGTGACCAGCTCCACGCGCGGGGTGTCCGGCCAGCGGGCCAGCAGCTCCCGCAGGATGCGCGCGGTCGTCGACTTGCCGACCGCCACCGACCCCGCGATGCCGATGACGAACGGCGTGCGCGCCGGCGCCTCGCCGAGGAAGGTCGTGGTGGCCGCGTGCAGGCTGTCGACCCCCGCCACGTAGAGGTTGAGCAGCCGCGACATCGGCAGGTAGACCTCCGCGACCTCGGTGAGGTCGATGCGGTCCCCCAGGCCGGTGAGGCGCTGCACGTCGGCGTCGGTGAGCGGCAGGGGTGTGGACTCGGCCAGCCGGCTCCAGGTCTGCCGGTCGAGGTTCACGTACGGGGACGCACTCGTCCCGGTGGCCCCCGTCGTCGTCGACACGCTGGCATTGTGCCGCGTGCGGGGTGGCTACGCTGGCGACCATGTGCGGGATCGTGGGGTACGCGGGCCGGGACACGGCCGACCGGCAGGCCGTGGACGTCGTCCTCGAGGGCCTGCGGCGCCTGGAGTACCGCGGCTACGACTCGGCCGGCGTCGCCGTCCTCGCCGACGGGGAGGTCGCCAGCGTCAAGCGTGCGGGCAAGCTGGCCAACCTCGTCGAGGCGCTCGACGCCGAGCCGCTGCCGAAGAGCACGACCGGGATCGGGCACACCCGCTGGGCCACCCACGGCGCTCCCACCGACCTCAACGCGCACCCGCACCGGGGCGGCGACGACGGCCGGGTCGCGGTCATCCACAACGGCATCATCGAGAACTTCGCCCGCCTCAAGGCCGAGCTGATCGACGACGGTGTCGCCTTCGCCAGCGAGACCGACACCGAGGTCGCCGCACACCTGCTCGCCCGCGCCTACGACGCCACCGGCGACCTGACCGAGGCGATGCGGCAGGTCTGCCGGCGGCTCGAGGGCGCGTTCACCCTGCTCGCGGTGCATGCCGACGTGCCGGGCACCGTGGTCGGCGCGCGGCGCAACTCCCCGCTCGTCGTCGGCCTCGGGGACGACGCCAACTACCTCGGCTCGGACGTGGCGGCGTTCATCGCGCACACCCGCGACGCCATCGAGCTCGGCCAGGACCAGGTCGTGACGATCACCGCGGACGCGGTGGACATCACCGACTTCGACGGCACCCCCGTCGAGGGCAAGCGGTACTACGTCGACTGGGACGCCGCGGCCGCCGAGAAGGGCGGCTACCCGTCGTTCATGGCCAAGGAGATCCACGAGCAGCCGCACGCGGTCGCCGACACCCTGCTGGGGCGCACCGACGCCGACGGCAACATGGTGCTCGACGAGCTGAAGGTCGACGAGTCGGTGCTGCGCTCGGTCGACAAGATCGTCGTGGTCGCCTGCGGCACGGCCGCCTACGCCGGCCAGGTGGCCAAGTACGCGATCGAGCACTGGTGCCGCATCCCTGTCGAGGTGGAGCTGGCGCACGAGTTCCGGTACCGCGACCCGGTGGTCAACGCCAAGACGCTCGTGGTGGCGATCTCGCAGTCCGGCGAGACCATGGACACGATCATGGCGGTCCGCCACGCCCGCGAGCAGGGCGCCAAGGTGATCGCGATCTGCAACACCCACGGGTCGACGATCCCCCGCGAGTCGGACGGCGTCCTGTACACGCACGCCGGCCCGGAGGTGGCCGTCGCCTCCACCAAGGCGTTCCTGGCGCAGATCACGGCGACGTACCTGCTCGGGCTGTACCTGGCGCAGCTGCGCGGCAACAAGTTCCGCGACGAGGTCCGCGAGATCCTCGGGCAGCTGCAGCAGATGCCCGAGGCGGTGCAGAAGGTGCTCGACGGCGTCGACCACGTGCGCCAGATCGCCCGGTGGATGGCGGACACGCGCTCGGTGCTGTTCCTCGGCCGCCACGTCGGGTACCCGGTGGCGATGGAGGGAGCGCTCAAGCTCAAGGAGCTCGCGTACATCCACGCCGAGGGCTTCGCGGCCGGCGAGCTCAAGCACGGCCCGATCGCGCTGATCGAGCCCGGGCAGCCGGTGTTCGTCATCGTGCCGTCGCCGCGGGGCCGCGACTCGCTGCACTCGAAGGTGGTCTCCAACATCCAGGAGATCCGCGCCCGGGGGGCCCGCACGCTCGTCATCGCCGAGGAGGGGGACGACGACGTCCTGCCCTACGCCGACGAGGTGATCCGCGTGCCGCAGACGCCGACGCTGATGGCCCCGCTCGTGACCACGGTGCCGCTGCAGGTGTTCGCCTGCGAGCTGGCCACCGCCAAGGGGCTGGACGTCGACCAGCCGCGCAACCTGGCCAAGTCCGTCACCGTCGAGTAGCCCCCCACCCCGCGGTGATCAAGGAAACCAAGCGTGATCAAGGAATCCAGGTCGGCCGCGCGCCGTGCCCGGATTCCTTGCGCCGGGCTACGCCCTCCCGAGCGCCCGGATTCCTTGATCACGAGGGGGTGGGGGGGTGATCGTCGGGGTCGGCGTCGACGTCGTGGACGTCGACCGGTTCAGCCGCTACCTCGAGCGCACCCCCGGCCTGCTCACGCGGCTGTTCACCGCCGCCGAGCGGGACCTGCCACCGGCCTCGCTGGCGGCCCGGTTCGCGGCCAAGGAGGCCGTCGCCAAGGCGCTCGGCGCACCCGTCGGGCTGCGCTGGCTGGACTGCACCGTCCGCCGGGGGGACGACGGCCGGCCGCACCTCGACGTCACCGGGACGGTCGCGGCGCGAGCCGCCGAGCTCGGCGTGGACACGTTCCACCTGTCGCTGTCGCACGACGCCGGGATCGCCTCCGCGATGGTCGTCGCCGAGGGCCGGAGCCTGGCCCGGTGATCCGCGCCCACCGGGTGGACGACGTCCGCCGCGCCGAGCAGGCCGCGATGCGGGGGGTGCCCGACGGTGCGCTCATGCAGCGGGCCGCCGCCGGCCTGGCCGCCGCGACCGCCGCCCTGCTGCGGGAGCGGCGCGGCGGGGTGACCGGGCGCCGCGTCGTCGTCCTGGCCGGCGCCGGCAACAACGGCGGCGACGCGCTGTGGGCGGGCGCCCGGCTGGCCCGGCGCGGCGCCCGCGTGGACGCCGTCGCGGCCGCCGACCGCGTGCACGCCGGGGGCCTGGCGGCCCTGCGTGCCGCCGGCGGCCGGCTGCTGGACGGCGAGCCGGCGCGGCGGGCGCTCACCCGGGCCGACGTCGTCCTCGACGGGCTCGTCGGCATCGGCGGGACCCCGGGGCTGCGGGACCGCGCCGCCACCCTGGCCGCCCAGCTGCCGCCGACGGCCGCGGTGGTCGCCGTCGACCTGCCGAGCGGTGTCGACCCGGACACGGGGGAGACCCCGGCCGCGCACGTCCGCGCCGACCTGACGGTGACCTTCGGCA
>JBMOMI010000303.1:0-4617 GCA_049325235.1 Actinomycetota bacterium
CACCTTGGCGCTGCGCGTGCCGTTGCTGCGCTTCACCAGGGTGTGGACGCCGGGCGTCCAGTCGTTGAAGTCGCCCACGACGGACACGCGGCCCGTGGGCTGGTCCTGCGGCAGCACGAACGTGATCGTCGTCCGCCCGGCCCTCGTCTCACGCCGGATCATCGGCGTCCTCCTGTCTCGTGCGCGCCCACGACCGCGGGCGCCGGTGCGGCGTCAGTGTGCGGTGCCGGTGAGATCCACTGGGGCAGCGACGCGCCGTCCACGTACCGAGACCGGCGCTGAAGATCACGGCGAAGTGCATGATCACCGGGGGGAGGGGGAGGGGCGGTGTCGGCGGGCGGGCCGGCGGCATCACCGCTACACAGGACGCCGTGACCGTCGTCGGCTTCCACGCCTCCCACGAGCAGATCCATCCCGCCCAGCTGCTGCGCGACGTGCAGCACGCGGAGCAGGCCGGCTTCGAGGCCGCGATGTGCTCCGACCACCTCGAGCCGTGGAGCGCTCGGCAGGGCCATTCCGGCTTCGCCTGGTCGTGGCTGGGCGCCGCGATGGCGACCACCCGGCTGCCGTTCGGCGTGGTGAACGCGCCGGGGCAGCGGTACCACCCGGTGATCGTCGCCCAGGCCGCCGCCACCCTGGCCGCGATGTTCCCCGGGCGCTTCTGGGTGGCGCTCGGCAGCGGCGAGAACATGAACGAGCACGTCACCGGCGACAAGTGGCCGCGCAAGGAGCTTCGGCAGCAGCGCCTGCGCGAGTGCGTCGACGTCATCCGGCGGCTCCTGGACGGCGAGGAGGTCACCCACGACGGCCTCGTCACCGTGGACCGTGCCCGCCTGTGGACCCGGCCGCCGACCCCGCCGGCGCTGGTCTGCCCCGCGGTCAGCGTGCGGACCGCCGGCGAGTGCGCCGCCTGGGCCGACGGCCTGGCCACCATCAACCAGCCCGCCGAGCACCTGCGGCGGATGCTCGACGCCTACCGCGGCAACGGCGGCCGCGGAAAGGCCGTGCTGCAGGTACACCTGTCGTGGGCGCCGACCGAGGAGGAGGCGTACGCCGTCGCGTACGACCAGTGGCGCACGAACGTGTGGTCGCCCCCGATCCCCTGGGACCTCGAGACCGCCGAGCACTTCGACGTCCTCGGCGAGACGGTCACCGAGGAGGCCGTCCGCGGCGCCGTCATCGTCTCCTCGGACCCGTCCCGGATCGCCGCCCAGGTGGCCGACCTCGTCGCGCTCGGCTTCGACGAGGTGTACCTGCACCACGTCGGGCAGCAGCAGGAGCGCTTCATCGACGTCTTCGGCGACAAGGTCGTCCCACAGCTCAGGAGCGCAGCCTGATGCGCATCACCGACACCAGTGACCTGTGGTGGAAGAACGCCGTCGTCTACTGCCTGGACGTCGAGACGTTCTTCGACTCGGACGGCGACGGCATCGGTGACCTGGCCGGCCTCGCGCAGCGCATCGACTACCTCGCGGAGCTGGGCGTGACGTGCCTGTGGCTGATGCCGTTCTACCCCACGCCGGAACGCGACGACGGCTACGACATCACCGACCACTACGGCGTCGACCCGCGCCTGGGCAACCACGGGGCGCTCGTCGAGCTCATCCGGACGGCGCGCGACCGCGGCCTGCGGGTCATCGCCGACCTGGTCGTCAACCACACGTCCGACCAGCACCCGTGGTTCAAGGAGGCGCGCAAGAGCAAGGACAACCCCTACCGCGACTTCTACGTCTGGCGCTCCGACCCGCCGCCGGACACCTCCTCGGAGGTGGTGTTCCCCGACCAGGAGGACAGCATCTGGGAGCTCGACGAGAAGACCGGCGAGTGGTACCTGCACCGCTTCTACAAGCACCAGCCCGACCTCAACGTCGCCAACCCGGCAGTGCGCGACGAGATCGCCAAGATGATCGGCTTCTGGCTCCAGTTGGGGCTCAACGGGTTTCGCGTGGACGCGGTGCCGTTCTTCCTGGAGACGGTCGGCGTTGACCACGAGCAGACCGGTGACCCCCACGACTACCTGCGGGCGCTGCGCTCGTTCATCGGGCGGCGCGCCGGGGACGCCGTCCTGCTCGGTGAGGTGAACCTGCCGTACGAGCAGCAGGTCGCGTTCTTCGGTGGCGCGGACGGCGACGAGCTGACGATGCAGTTCGACTTCGTCGGCATGCAGGCCCTGTACCTGTCGTTGGCCCGCGCCGACGCCGGGCCCCTCGTCACCGCACTGGAGAGCCGCCCGAAGCTCGGCAGCGACGTCCAGTGGGCGAACTTCGTCCGCAACCACGACGAGCTCACCTTGGACAAGCTCTCGGACGACGAGCGACAGGAGGTGTTCGCCGCCTTCGGGCCCGAGGAGCGGATGCAGGTCTACGGCCGCGGGCTCAAGCGCCGCCTGCCGCCGATGCTCGACGGCGACCCGCGCCGCATCCGGATGGTCTACAGCCTGCTGTTCTCGCTGCCCGGCACGCCGGTCCTCTACTACGGCGAGGAGATCGGGATGGGGGAGGACCTCGACGCGCCCGGCCGGCTCGCCGTCCGCACGCCGATGCAGTGGACGTCGGACCCGGGCGGTGGGTTCTCGACCGCGCCGCCGTCCAAGCTCGTCTCCCGCGTGGTGGACGGCGGGTTCGGGCCGGAGCACGTCAACGTCGCCGATCAGAAGCGCGACCCGGACTCGCTGTGGAGCTTCATCGCCCGCCTCGCCCAGCGCTACCGCGAGTGCCCCGAGCTCGGCTGGGGCGAGACCCGGGTGCTCCAGCAGCCGCACGACCAGGTCCTCGCCCTGTGCGCCACGTGGGGCGAGGCGTCGATCGTGACCGTGCACAACCTCGGCGGCGAGCCCGTCGTCGTGCCCGTGCAGCTGCCGGACGCGCAGGACGGCTGGCGGCTCGTCGACCTGCTCGCCGACGGCGAGTGCGAGCTGGACGACGGACGCGCGGACGTGCGGCTCGACGGCTACGGCTACCGGTGGTTGCGGGTCGCCAAGCCGGCGGACCGCAGGCTCATCTGACCCGGATCCGCAGTTAGGGCGGCTGTGAGGGGCGGAGCGATAAGTCGATCTTGATGTCGACGTTGATTTGGCCTTGGTCGGCGGCGATCAGCAGCCCGGCGGTGACGCCGACGGCGAGGATGACCCCGGTCAGCGCCAGGAGGGCGCCGGGTGCGACGCAGCGGGCCAAGGTGAGGGCGCTTGTGGTGACAGCAGCGAGCAGAATGACGATCTTGATCACGTGGTCTCCTCGAGTCTCCCCGCGTTCTCGACGGGGTCTGGTGCGTCGGAGGAGAGCACGCGGCCGCGGTTAACGTCCTGGAGTCGCGAGGGGCTCAGGTGGGCGCGGGTAGGTCGCGGAGGCGGGCCAGCGCGCTGGCCAGGAGGTGATCTTGGGTGGGGAGGCGCAGGGTGAGTCGTCGGCCGTGGCGGACCAGCCGGCCAGGCACGTTGATCAGCTCGCGGCGTAGACGGGTCAGGTGGGAGCGTCCTCGGCCCTGGCCGTCGTCCAGGGCGGCGAGTTCGTGCAGCCCCGCGGACAGGTTGACCGCCAGCAGTGCGCCCCACATCCAGGCGGCGTTGACGTCGGGGTGGCCCGAGGGCAGGTGTCGCAGCGCGGCGCCGTGCTTGGCGTCGCGGATCCGGTCCTCGATGTCGGTGCGGCCGCGATGCCAGCGCTCCAGGGCCTGCACCGCGGCGGCGGTGTCGACCGGCAGGTTGGTGACGATGAAGGAGTAGGCGTAGACCTCATCGACGTGCCCGTCCAGGGCCAGGGCGAGCTGGTCGGGTGGGATGGTGCGGCGGCGCCGCGCCCGGGGGTCGGCACCAATGCTCGCGGCGTCGTGCCGGACCCGGCGCACGATGCAGCGGGTGCCCGGCGGCCACCCGCCGGGGCCGTAGTCGCAGACCGCGACATCGGCAGCGCGCATCCCGACGGCCGGGCTCCACGCCGCCGCCGGCAGTGCGGCGACCGCGCGCCAGGCGGCCGGGTTGCGGGTCACCCCGATCGAGAAGTCACAGCCCGCCGCCAGGGCGGCCTCAGCGATCCCGACGGCGAAGTACCCGGTGTCGGCGCGCACCCGCGGCCGTCCGGCCCCGGGCGGCAGCCCGGCCACCGCCCGCCGCAGCAGGTCCACGGCGCCGGCGCGGGGATCGTCGCGGCCGCCGGTCAGATCGGCGGCCAGCACCACTCCCGGCTCGGCCCACGTGGCCAGGTGCGGGCGGCCGGCGCGCTGCCCCAGGTAGTTGTAGGCCACCCCGTCCTTGGCGCGGCCGTAGACCTCGACCTCGGTGGCATCGATGTCCAGCGTCGGGCGCGCCAGCAACGCCTGGCGGCGAGCGGTCGCCACCAACCCCAGCATCCGGGCGGTCACCGCGGCCACCGCTGTCTCGATCCCGACCCGCCGCTCGGCGTTGATCCGCTTGGCCAGCGTCGCCGCGGTCGTCGACGGCGGGGTCGGCGCCGGCGACAGCAGCTGCCCGACCGCGTCGTGCCGGCAGCGGTCTAAGCCCGGATCCACCGCCCGGCCGTGGTGGAACGGTTCCGCGGAACCGCTTTGGGGGTCGGGCCCGTGACTGGGGGGTTTGGGCGTGTTGGAGCTGCCGGTCTGCCGGCTTCTCCGGGTTTCCTTCGG
>JBMOMI010000304.1:0-4606 GCA_049325235.1 Actinomycetota bacterium
ACCGCCAGCATCGAGCCGTGCAGCGACGCGACCGACCGTGACGTCCCCTGCTCGGCACGCAGCAGCGGCATCGCCGGGCCGATGCTGAAGACGAACCAGCCCCACGTGCCCAGCCACCCGTAGAGCACCCAGGTCAGGGCGTCCCGGTGCAGGCGAGGCCGTGCGGGTGCGCTCAGCTCAGCCTCTCGACGACGTAGTCGACGCAGGCGGTCAGCGCCTCGACGTCGTCCGGCTCGACGGCCGGGAACATCGCGACCCTCAGCTGGTTGCGGCCCAGCTTGCGGTACGGCTCGGTGTCGACGATCCCGTTGGCGCGCAACGCCGTGGTCACCGCGGTGGCGTCGATGCACTCGTCCAGGTCGATCGTGCCGACGACCGTCGAGCGGGCCGCCGGGTCGGTGACGAACGGCGTCGCCCAGTCCCGCTTGTCGGCCCAGCCGTAGAGCCGGGACGCCGAGTCCGCCGTCCGCCGCGCCGCCCATGCCAGCCCGCCGTTGGCGAGCAGCCACTCGACCTGCTCGGCGAGCATCACGAGGGTCGCCAGCGCCGGCGTGTTGTACGTCTGGTCCTTCCGCGAGTTGTCGATCGCGGTCGGCAGGCTGAGGAACTCCGGCACCCAGCGCCCGCCCGCGGCGATCTCGTCCACCCGGCGCAGGGCGGCGGGCGACATCAGCGCCAGCCACAGCCCGCCGTCCGACGCGAAGCACTTCTGCGGGGCGAAGTAGTAGACGTCGGCCTGCGTCACGTCGACCGGAAGGCCCCCCGCGCCGGAGGTGGCGTCGACGAGCACCAGCGGCCCGCCGTCGTCCGGGTGGGCGGCGCCGTCGACCCGGCGCACCGGCGCCATCACCCCGGTGGAGGTCTCGTTGTGCGGCCAGGCGTGGACGTCGACGCCGTCCTCCGCGTAGGGCGTCGCCAGCGTGCCGGGCTCGGCCCGCACGACGGTCGGGTCGCCGAGGAACGGCGCGGCCGCCGTCACCGCGGCGAACTTGGCCGAGAACTCCCCGAAGGCAAGGTGCTGGGCGCGTTCGCGGACGAGGCCGAACGCGGCGGCGTCCCAGAAGGCGGTCGAGCCGCCGTTGCCGAGCACGACCTCGTAGCCGTCCGGGAGGTCGAACAGCTCCGCGAGGCCGCGGCGCACGCGCGCCACGACGCTTCGCACCGGCGCCTGGCGGTGCGACGTCCCGAGCAGGTCACGGGCGCCGGCGACCAGCGCGTCGACCTGCGCCGGGCGGACCTTGGACGGCCCGGAGCCGAAGCGGCCGTCGCCGGGCAGCAGGTCGGCGGGGATCTCGATGTCGGTCACGGGCGCCAGTGTCGCGCACCGCGGCGGGCGGCGATCACTCGACATCTGCGTCGTCCGGACGACACCGATGTCACCTGATCGCGCGCAGCCGCTGTCTGCTGGCTCAGGTGACATCCGTGCTGTCGGAGCTGCCGCCGCGCACACCTGATCGCCGCGAAAAGATGATCAGGAGTCCCCGGCGGCTCAGCCGGCCTGCGGCTGCGTGGCCGTCTCCGCCGACCAGCCCTCGACGTCCTCGGGACGACGCGGAGGCGGGCCGACGTACCGCGCCGACGGCCGGACCAGCCGGCCGGTGGCCTTCTGCTCCAGGATGTGCGCCGCCCAGCCGGCCGTGCGGGCGCACGTGAACATCGGCGTGAACATGGTCGCCGGCACCTCCGCGAAGTCCAGCACGACCGCCGCCCAGAACTCGACGTTCGTCGCCAGCACGCGGTCCGGCCGGCGGGCGTGCAGCTCGGCGAGCGCGGCGTCCTCCAGGGCCCTGGCGACCTCGAAGCGCGGGGCGCCGAGCCGCTCGGCGGTCTGGCGCAGCACCCGCGCGCGGGGGTCCTCGGCGCGGTACACGCGGTGGCCGAAGCCCATCAGGCGCTGGCCGCTGTCGAGCACGGACCGCACGTATGCGGTGGCGTCCCCGGTGCGCTCCACGCCCTCGATCATGTGCAGGACACGGGACGGGGCGCCGCCGTGCAGCGGCCCCGACATCGCCCCGACGGCGCCCGAGAGGCAGGCGGCGACGTCCGCGCCGGTGGAGGCGATCACGCGTGCGGTGAACGTCGAGGCGTTCATGCCGTGCTCCGCGGCGGACACCCAGTACGCGTCGACGGCCTCGACGTGCCGCGGGTCCGGCTCCCCCCGCCAGCGGATCATGAACCGCTCGACGATCGTGCGCGCCCTGTCGACCTCCCGCTGCGGCACCATCGGCAGGTCCTGCCCGCGGGCGGACTGGGCGATGAAGCTCAGGGCCATCACCGACGCGCGGGCGAGGTCCTCCCGGGCCTGCTCGACGTCGATGTCGAGCAGCGGCCGGAACCCCCAGATCGGCGCGAGCTGCGCGAGCGCCGACTGCACGTCGACGCGGACGTCGCCGGTGTGCACCGGCAGCGGGAACGGCTCCGCCGGAGGCAGCCCGGGGTGGAAACGGTTGTCCACCAGCAGGCCCCACACGTTGCCGAACGACACCCGGCCCACGAGGTCGGTGATGTCGACGCCGCGGTACCGCAGCGCCCCTCCCTCCTTGTCCGGCTCGGCGATCTGGGTCTCGAACGCGACGACCCCTTCGAGGCCGGGGACGAACGTGCTCTCTGCCATGTCACTCCCTCGTCGCGCTCGTCGTCGAGCTTCGCCTGCACGGGTGGCGCACATCGTGCCACCGGCGCCTATCGTCCCCGGCATGGAACCCCGGCCCGGCGTCGTCGACCCGACCGCCCGCCTGCTGTACGCCGGTGAGGGCCTGGACGACGAGATGGTCGCCACCCTGCGGACCACCGGGCCGCTGGCCGCGCTCGAGCGGTGGTACGCGGCCGCGGCCGACGACGACCGCGTCGCCGAACCGGGCGCCATGGTGGTCGCGACCGTCGACGCCGACGGTCACCCGGACGCGCGCACCCTGCTGCTCAAGGGCCTCGACGCCCGCGGGCTGGTGTTCTACACCAACCTCGGCTCGACCAAGGCACGCCAGCTGGCCGCCGTCCCGTTCGCGGCGGTCGTGCTGCCGTGGCACCCGATGTTCCGGCAGGTGCGGGCCCGGGGTCCGGTCGAGGCGGTGTCCCGCGAGGAGGCCGCGGCCTACTTCGCGCTGCGGCCCCGCCCGTCCCAGCTGGGGGCCTGGGCGTCCCGGCAGTCCTCGCCGATCGCCTCGCGCGCCGACCTCGAGGCCGCGGTCGCGGCCGAGGAGGACCGGTTCGCGGGCCGCCCGGACGTGCCGCTGCCGGACTTCTGGGGCGGCTTCCGGGTGCGGCCGGTGGAGGTCGAGCTGTGGGCCGGGCACCGTGACCGGCTGCACGACCGGGTGCGCTTCACGACGCGGGACGGCCACCCGGCGCCGCTGGACGACGCGTCCGCCTGGGTGGTGCAGCGCCTCCAGCCCTGAGCCCGGCGCGGGAAAGGGTTGGCGCCGGGACATCACCGGACGTACCGTCGTCGCACACGGGAAAGGAGGTGGTCCGGCCAGTGAGTGACAGACGGACGCGTGAGGTGGCTGCCAGCTAGCCGCCCGAGTGCATCGGACGGACTGCCTGAAGATCCGTGCCCGCTACGGCGGCCGGCGAGTCCACGGCAGTCACCGCAGCCCGCGGGTGCCGCGCCTCGTCCAGTGCGGCGTCCCCTGGTCCCAGGGGAGCCCCGCGGGCTGTTCCCTGCCCGGAGCAGGTCAGAATCTCCGGAGTGCCCCGACTGCTCGCCGACCTGACCCCGCTGCGGGTCAGCGCCGACTACCGGCGGCTGTTCGTGGGAAACGCCCTGGCGAACGTCGGCCAGCAGCTCGCGATCACCGCGCTCGGCCTGCAGGTCTACGACCTGACCCGCTCCACGTTCGCCGTCGGCCTCGTGGGCCTGTTCGCGCTGGTGCCCCTCGTCGTCCTCGGGCTGTACGGCGGCGCGATCGTCGACGCCTACGACCGCCGGTCGGTCGCGCTGGTCGCGGCCGGCGCCCTCTGGCTCGTGTCCGTCGGCACCGCCGCGCAGGCATGGGCGTCGCTCGACCAGGTGTGGGTGCTGTACGTGCTCACCGCCCTGCACAGCGCCGCGTACGCGGTCGTGCAGCCGGCGCGCGCGGCAATCCTGCCGCGGCTGCTGCCGCGGGAGCTGCTGCCGGCGGCCAACGCGCTGCAGTCGGCGGCCTTCCCGATCGGGTTCACGCTCGGCCCGGTGCTCGCGGGGCTGCTCGTCGGCGAGCTCGGCTACGGCGCCGCCTACACCGTGGACGTCATCACCTACCTGGCCGCGCTGTGGGCGCTCGTGAGGCTTCCGTCGCTGCCGCCGGAGGGCGCCGTCCGCCGGGCCGGTTTCGCCTCCGTCGTCGAGGGGCTGCGCTACCTGCGGACCCAGCCGAACGTCCGGATGACGTTCGTCGTCGACATCCTCGCGATGGTCTCCTCGTTCCCGCGGGCGCTGTTCCCGGCCGTGGCGATCGCCGCCCTGGGTGGTGGCGCCACCACCGTGGGCCTGCTCAGCGGCGCGATCGCCGTCGGGTCCGGCCTGGCCGGCGTGCTGTCCGGGCCCCTCGGCCGGGTGCGCCGGCAGGGCCTGGCGGTGCTGTGGGCGATCGTCGCGTGGGGGACGTCGATCGTCGGCTTCGGCGTC
>JBMOMI010000305.1:0-4598 GCA_049325235.1 Actinomycetota bacterium
CCCACGGCCACCGCCACGGCGGCCAGCACGAGGGGGCCGACCCACTCCCCGAGCAGGAACTGCGACATCGACCACCAGGGCCGCAGGAACACGGTGTCACCGCCCCGCCAGGCGCCCTGGACGTCCGTGTACGCGGTGAGCTCACCGGTCGCGATCCCCACGGCGAGCGGCCACGCGACGCCGGCGGCCACGGAGACCAGCCCGAGAGCGACCACCTGCACCCGCTCGGCGACACCGAACCGGTCGGCACGCCGGGTGCGCCACCGCGCGAACAGGTGCACGGCGACGACCACCGCGAACGGCAGGGCCACGGCACGCGTCAAGCCGAGCAGGAGCACCGCGGGCATCGCGAGCAGGTACCGGCGCGCGACCAGCAGGTACAGCGCCGCCGCCAGCGCCAGCAACGCCAGCGACTCGGTGTAGGCGACCTGGAGCACCGGCGCGGTCGGGAACAACGACACCAGCACCACCCCGGTCAGCGCCGTCCGGTCCCCCGCCACGCGGGCGAACAGCCGGTGGACCACGACGATCGCCGCGGCGCCGAGCAGCAGGCTGACGACCGGAGCCGTCGTCGTCCAGGACGTGCCGAGGACGGCGGTCACCCCCCGGACCAGCAGCGGGTAGGCGGGATAGAACGCCCACTCGCTCTGCACCGGCTCGCCCGCGACGTCCCTCGGCAGCGGGAGCGGGTACCCGCCCTCGGCGATGCGGCGGTACCAGTCGCCGTCCCAGATGCCGGCGAACTCCAGGTACGTGGGGTCGCGGCCGGTCCACGGGTTGGCCACCTGGAAGCGCGCCGTCCGTTCCAGGACGACGAAGCTGACCAGGCGCGCGACCGCGTAGACGCCGAGTGCCTGCGCCCAGCCCGGCCAGGCCCGCCACGGCGCCGCGGTCACCGACGCCGCGGTCACCGGAAGCCGCACCCGGCCAGGTGGTCGTTGACCAGCCCGCACGCCTGCATCGCGGCGTAGGCGGTGGTCGGCCCGACGAAGACGAAGCCGTGCCGCTTGAGGGCCTTGGCCAGCGCCACCGACTCCGGCGTCCTCGCCGGCACCTCGGCCGTCGACACCGGCGCCGGCCGGGCGTCGGGGTCGGGGTCGGGGGCGAACGACCAGACCAGCGCGTCGAGCCCGCCGTCCACGGCGTCGCGCAGCGCGACGACGGCGCGGGCGTTGGTGATCGCGGCGTCGACCTTGGCCCGGTTGCGGACGATGCCGGCGTCGGCGAGCAGCCGCGCCCGGTCGGCGTCGCCGTAGGCCGCCACCGCCTCGGCGTCGAAGCCGTCGAACGCGGCCCGGAACGCCTCGCGCTTGCGCAGGATCGTCAGCCACGACAGCCCGGACTGGAACGCCTCGAGCGTGATGCGCTCGTACAGCGCCCGCTCGCCGCGCACCGGGCGCCCCCACTCGGTGTCGTGGTAGGCGAGGTAGTCCGGCGTCGAGGTTCCCCAGCCGCAGCGGGCGAGGCCGTCCTCGCCGACGACCAGCCCGTCAGCCACGGCGTCCCCGGACCGCTTCCCGCGCCGCCTGGCGCAGCAGGTGGCCGAACGCGAGCCGTCCCAGGGCGTGCACGACGGGCGCCAGCCCGCCGGTCCAGGCCGCCGGCGCGATCTCGACGTCCTCGGTCCACACGACGCGGCTGCGGCCCGGGCCCAACGGCTGCACCCGCACCTCGGCCCAGCCGAGCACCAGCCGGCCCTGCTTCCGGACGGTGGCGACGCCCTCGGCGTCCCCGTCCGGTGGCTGCCAGCGGACCACCTCCATCGGGTCGTCGAAGCCGAGGCGCCCGATGCCGGTCCGGCCGACGAAGCGGGTACCCTCGCCGGGCGTGCGGCGGGTGAGCCGGACCGTCGTCAGCGGCACCCAGCGGCCGTGGGCGGGCCAGTCGGTCACCGCCCGCCAGACGTCGAGCGCTGGGGCGTCGACGTCCCGCCCGACGACGAACGTCGCCACGCTCAGGCCTCCTCGCCGCCGGTGCGGCGCAGGCCGGCCAGCTCGTTGCGCAGGGCGGCCAGCTCGGCGTCCCGCTCGACGAGGGAGTCCCGCAGCCGCTCCAGGGCGTCGTCCACCTCGTCCATCCGGTAGCCGCGCAGCCCGAGCGAGAACTGCAGGCGGTCGACGTCCGCGGGGCTGAGGGGTCCCTCGGGCAGCGGCCGGTAGGGGCGGGACGTCGTCGGCGGCTCCAGGCCGCCACGGACCCGGCCGGTCGCCACGGCCGCCACGCCGCCGATGGTGGCGACGGCGACCAGCAGCAGGAACAGGCTCACGCGCCCGATCGTGCCATGCGGGTCCGCGGTGCTCAGGACGCCGTGGGCCGCGCCGCGCGCCGCTGGGAGGCGGGCTCCTCGGCGACGGCGGCCGCGGTCAGGGCGTGGACGACGTCCGGCACGTCCTGGGGCGCCAGGCGGATGGTGCCGATGCAGCGGTTGCCGTCCCACAGCGAGAGCACGATGCGCCCCAGCTCCGGGTGGGCGGACACGCGCAGGACGCGCCCGGCGCGGTCACGGCCGACCACGACGGCACCCTGGGCGGGCACCGGTGTCACCATGCGTCGATGGTGAGGGCGTCGGCCCCGCCTGTCCAGGGATCTCCAGGGATCGGGGGATCAGATCTCCACCGCCGCGCGGGCGGCGGCCGCCTGGGCGAGCTCCTCCTCCGCGCGCGCCTGCTCGGTGTCCCGGATGACGGTGACCGCCTCGTCGACGTCGTCGGTGACGTGCAGCAGGCGCAGGTCCACCTCGGAGATGGCGCCGCGCCCGAGCACGCTGGAGGAGAGCCAGTCGAGCAGGCCGGTCCAGTAGTCCGCGCCCATGAGCACCAGCGGGAACCGCGTCACCTTGCGGGTCTGGATGAGCGTCAGCGCCTCGAAGAGCTCGTCGAACGTGCCGAAGCCGCCGGGCAGGATGACGAACCCGCGGGCGTACTTGACGAACATCGTCTTGCGGGCGAAGAAGTACCGGAAGTTGACGCCGAGGTCGACCCACTCGTTCATGCCCTGCTCGAAGGGCAGCTCGATGCCCAGGCCCACCGAGACGCCGCCGGCCTCGTGCGCGCCCTTGTTCGCCGCCTCCATCGCTCCGGGGCCGCCGCCGGTGATGACCGCGTAGCCGGCCGCGGCCAGCGCAGCGCCGATCCGTTCGGCCATCTCGTAGTCGGGGTGGCCCGGCGACGTGCGCGCGGAGCCGAACACGCTGACGGCGGGGCCCAGCTCCGCCAGGGCACCGAAGCCCTCGACGAACTCGCTCTGGATCCGCAGCACGCGCCACGGGTCGGTGTGCACCCAGTCGGTGGGGCCTCGGCTGTCGAGGAGCCGCTGGTCGGTGGTGCTGCGGGGCACCCGCGCCCCGCGCAACGTCACCGGGCCCATCGCGTAGCCGCGGCGGGTCTGGTCGTCTGGATCGTCGGACATGGAGGTCACGCTAGACGCTGGGCGTCGTCAGCCACCTCTGCAGCGCCTCGCGGGCGAAGCGGATCTGGCGTGCCGGGCACTGCTCGTCGTCCTTGTGCGCGTACAGCGGGTCCCCGGGGCCGAAGTTCACTGCGGGCACGCCCATCTCGGAGAAGCGGGCGACGTCGGTCCAGCCGTACTTGGGCTTCGGCTCGGCGCCGATCGAGGCGACGAACGCGGCGGCCGCGGGGTGGTCCAGCCCGGGCCGGGCGCCCGGGCTCGCGTCGGTGACGGTGACCTCGAAGCCGTCGAACAGGGCGCGCAGGTGGCGCTCGGCGTCGGCCACGCTGCGGCTCGGGGCGAAGCGGTAGTTGACCGAGACCACGCACTCGTCGGGGATGACGTTGCCGGCCACGCCGCCGCGGATGCCGACGGCGTTCAGCCCCTCCCGGTAGACCAGCCCGTCGACCTCGACCTCCTCGGCCTCGTAGGCGCGCAGCCGGTCCAGCACGACCGCCGCCTTGTGGACCGCGTTGTCGCCCATCCAGGCCCGGGCCGAGTGGGCGGCGACGCCGGGCACGCGGACGTCGACGCGGATCGTGCCGTTGCACCCGCCCTCGACGGTGCCGTCGGTGGGCTCGCAGAGGACGGCGAAGTCGGCGGCGAGCCAGTCCGGGTGGTTGCCCGCGAGGCGCCCCAGGCCGTTGCGTTCCGCCTCCACCTCCTCGCAGTCGTAGAACACCCAGGTCACGTCCCGCACCGGCTCCGGGACCGCTGCCGCGACGGCGAGCTGGACGGCGACACCGGCCTTCATGTCGGCCGTCCCGCGGCCGTGGACGACCAGCGCCTCCCCCTCGCCCGTCGTCCAGGTCGGCAGGTTGGGGGTGCCGTCCTCGCGCCGGCCGAGCGGGACGGTGTCGATGTGCCCGGCGACCACGACCCGCTCGGAGCGGCCGAGGCGGGTGCGCGCCAGCACCGCGTCGCCGTCGCGCAGCACCTCCAGGTGCAGCAGCGGGTGCAGCGCGTCCTCGATCGCGTCGGCGATCTCCTTCTCGGCGCCGCTGACGGACTCGATGTCGCACAGGGCACGGGTCAGGTCGACGACGTCCCCGGTCAGGTCGAGCTGGGTCGGCATGCCGGCCACCGTAGAACGCGGCCGCCCCGGCTGCTCGCCGCCGCCCCCGTTGCTCGCCGCCGCCACCGGCCGGCCG
>JBMOMI010000306.1:0-4585 GCA_049325235.1 Actinomycetota bacterium
GCGGCCGCCGTCCTGCTCGCCGTCCCGGTGATGCTGCTGGGCCGGCGCCCCCGCGACGTCCCGGCCCGGCGGCTGGAGGCGGCCGTCCAGTGGACGGCGCTCGTGCTGGTCGGCGGCTACGTGTTCTCCCCAGACCAGCGCCTGCCGCTGTCGTTCCTCGTGCTGCCGCCACTGGTGTGGGGGGCGGTCCGCCTTCCGGTGCGCACCTGCGCCGTGCAGGGCCTCCTCCTGGGCGTCGGCGCGTCGGTTGCCACGCTGCAGGGCTGGGGTCCGCTCGCCGAGGCGACGGACGGCCCAGCCGCCGCGGTCTCGCTCGTCCAGCTCTTCCTCGTGGCCCACGGACTGGTGCTGCTGCCGTTGTCGATGGCGGTGCAGCAGCGCCGGCTGGACGTCCGGCTGCTGCGCCAGCGGGAGGAGCTGTTCAGGCTCACCTTCGAGGAGGCGCTGGTCGGCATGCTGATGCTGCAGTCCTCACCGGAGGAGGGGACGCTGCGGATCGTGCAGGCCAACGACGTCGCCGCGCGCCCGCTGCGCTGTGAGCGCCGCCAGCTCGCCGGCCGACCGCTGGGGGAGCTGCTGGACGACGGGGAGCGCGAGGTGCTGTGCCGGGCCGCCGACGACCTGGTGACGCACGACCTCGGCGCCTGGCACGGCGAGCTCTCCCTCACCGTGCAGGGGCAGAAGCGCTGGCTGGAGGCCGCGCTCTACCGGCTGCCCAGCCTTGGCAGCGCCGCCGTCCTGGCCGCGCAGCTCGTCGACGTGACGGAGCGCCGGCTGGCCGAACGCCACCTGGCGCACCTGGCCCTGACCGACCCGCTGACCGGCCTGGCCAACCGCGTCCAGCTGGAGCAGCGTGCCGCCACGCTGGCGCATCGAGACCCCGCCGCCGTGCACGCGTTGCTGTTCTGCGACCTGGACGGCTTCAAGGCCGTCAACGACACCGCAGGCCACGCCGTCGGCGACGCGGTGCTCGTCGAGGTGGCCCGGCGCCTTCGTCGCGCCGCCAGGGCGCAGGACGTGGTCGCCCGGGTCGGGGGCGACGAGTTCGTGCTGCTGTGCCCGGAGGTCTCGACACCCGACGATGCCGGGGCGATCGCGCGCCACGTCGCCGACGAGCTCGCCGCAGACGTCGTCGTGGACGGCGCGGCGTACCGCCTCGGCATCAGCGTCGGGATCGCCCTCATCGAAGCGGGAGGCAGCTTCGACGCCGCGCTCCGCAGCGCCGACGGGGCCATGTACGAGGCCAAGGCGGAGCAGCGGCGCCGCCTTCGCTCCCTCGACCAGGACGAGCTCGTCTTCTCGGTGAACTGAGGCTAGGCCAGCGCCTCGGCGACCGCCCGCGCCGCCGCGAGCACGGCCGGCGCGGCCCGTCCGGCGTCCAGCGACCCCAGCGCGACCACGCCCACGGACGCGTCCAGGCCGGGGACCGGCACCGGGGCGGCCATCCCCGCGGCCCCCTGCTGCAGCTCCGAGTCGGTGGCCACCACCCCCATCGCTCCGCTCCTCCCGGCGAGGATGGCGCGGCCGGCGGCACCGCGGTCCAGCCGGTGACGGGAGCCGACGCGGTAGGAGACGTGGAAGTCGCCGCGGCTGGGCTCGACGACCGCCACCGCCAGACCCTCACCCCCGTCGGCGACCGTCAGGTGCGCGGTCGCCGCCACCTCGTCGGCCAGCCGCCGGAGCACCGGCAGCGCCGCCTCGCGCAGCAGGGGGTGCACCCTTCGCGCCAGGTGCAGCACGCCGAGGCCGAGCCGCACGCGGCCGTCGGCGCTGCGGCGGACCAGCCGGTGGGCGTCCAAGGTGGCGAGCAACCGGTACACGACCGGCCGCGCGACCCCGAGCGCGGCCGCCAGCTCGGTGACCGTCATCCCGCCGGTGGCGGCGCCCTCCTCGGCGAGCAGCTCGAGCATCCGCAGCCCGCGGTCCAGGGTCTGCGACGTCTCCGGGCCGGCCGGCCGCCCGTCCGGCACCCTCACAGGCTGAGCGCCGCGAGCGCGGCGTTGGTGATCGACCCGGGCAGCAGGTCGTGCAGCTCGTACAGCTCGGCGACGCTGCCGGACTGGCCGAACTCGTCGACGCCGAGCGGGACGGCGGGCACGCCGAGCGCCGAGCCGAGCCAGGCCATCGCGTGACTGGCGGCGTCATGCACGGTGACGACAGGCGCGCGCTCGCCGAACGCGGTGCGCAGCGCGCCGGGCACGGACGGCGCGGTCGCCGTCCGCACCCCGTGCCGCAGCGTCCGCTGCCACGCCGAGTACAGCCGGTCCAGGCTGGTGACGTCGACGACGTGAGCGGCGATGCCCTCCTCGGCGAGCTCGGCCGCCGCCGCGAGCACCTCGGGCAGGACGGCGCCGGAGCCGACGAGGTGCACGACCGGCGCCTTCTGCTCGGCCAGCTCCGGGTGGGCGGCGTGGGCGTCCACGAGCCGGTAGGCGCCGGCCAGGACCTGGCGGCGCAGCACGGCGTCCCCCAACCGGGCCCGGGCGGCCTCGAACGGCGCCTGGTCGACCGGCCTCGTCGACAGCCGCATGTAGTAGGCGCCGTCCGCGCCGGCCGCCATCTGCCCGACGGCGTGGCACATCATCCAGTCCAGCGCGGTGGCGTAGGCCGGCTCCATGAACGTGACGCCGGGCAGCTCGACGCCGATCGACGCGGTGATCGTCGACTGGTGCGCGCCACCCTCCGGGGCGAGCGTGATGCCGGACGGCGTTCCGGCGACGAGGAACCGCGACCCCGAGTAGGTGCCGTAGATGAACGCGTCGAGCCCTCGGCACACGAACGGGTCGTACACCGTCCCGACGCCCAGCAGCGGCTGGCCGGAATGGTCCCAGGCCAGCCCGAGCTGGCCCAGGAGCAGGAACAGGTTCATCTCGGAGATGCCGAGCTCGATGTGCTGCCCGGTCGGCCCCTCGGCCCACTTGAGCACCGGGTCCGCGTTCCAGGACGGCCGCTGCGCCGGGGCGAAGACCCCGGTGCGGTTGATGAACCCGGCCAGGTTGGTGGAGGTGGCGACGTCCGGTGCCGTCGTGACGAGGTAGGGCGCCACCGACGTGTCCCGGGACAGGTCGACGAGCACCCGGCCGAACACCTCCTGGGTGCTGACCGGCTTCGCCGCCCGGACGCCGGTCCCGTCCGGCACGGTGACGGCGTCCAGCTTCGGGGAGCGCGGCTCGCGCGCGAGGTGACGGGCCCGGCGCTCCACCCACTGGCCGGCCGCGGACGCCGGGTCGAGCCGGTCCCACTCGGTGGCGACGTCCAGCCCGGTCTGCTCGCGCAGCCGCTCGACCTGCTCGCGGGACAGCAGCGCCGAGTGGTTGCGCGGGTTGCCGGCGATCGGCAGACCCCAGCCCTTGATCGTGTACGCGAAGACGACGCTGGGCCGGCCGGTCTCCGCGTCGCACGCCGCGAGCGCCTCCAGCACGGCGCCGAGGTCGTGCCCGCCGAGGTCGGTGACGAGGACGCCGAGGTCGTCGTCGGGCACGTCGTCCACGAGCGCGCCGACCGCGGGCGGGGCGCCCTGCAGGAAGCGCTCGCGCAGCTGGGGGCCGGTGAGCCCGAACAGCGACTGGTACTGCTCGTTGGGCATGGCGTCGATCCAGTCCCGCAGCACCTCGCCGCCCGGGCGCGAGAAGAACGCCTGCAGCCGCCGGCCGTACTTGACCTCGACGACGTGCCAGCCGTTCGCCTCGAACGCCGCGCGCCACTGGGCGATCCGGACGCCGGGCACGACCCGGTCGAGCGACTGCCGGTTGAAGTCGACGATCCACGTGACGCGGCCGAGGCCCTGCGTCGCCGGGTCGGCGACCGCCTCCCAGATGTTGCCCTCGTCCAGCTCGGCGTCCCCGAGCAGGGCGACGAACCGGGACGCCGGGCGCTCGCCGAAGTGCGCGTCGACGTACCGGCGCACGGCCGCGGCGAACAGCGGCGCCGCGGGGCCGAGGCCGACCGAGCCGGTGGAGAAGTCGACCTCGTCGGGGTCCTTGGTGCGCGACGGGTAGGACTGCAGCCCTCCCCGGGCGCGCAGCATCGTCAGGTAGCGCCGGTCCAGCCGGCCCAGCAGGTACTGGATCGCATGGAAGACCGGCGAGGCATGGGGCTTCACCGACACCCGGTCGGGTGCGTCGAGGTGCGCGAAGTAGAGCGCGGTCATCACCGTGACCAGGCTCGCGCTGGACGCCTGGTGCCCGCCGACCTTGACCCCGTCCCCGGTCTGCCGCTCACGGTTCGCGGCGTCGACGATGCGGGTCGCCAGCCACAGCACCCGGCGCTGCACCTCGTCGAGCACGTCGAGGTCGACGCCCGGCTCGGCGTCCGGGTCCAGCGACCGGGCGGGCACGCCGGGAGCCTGGGACGGCGCGGCCGGCGCTGGCGCGTCGTGGGCCGGGAGCGCGGCGGGCAGGGCGTCGTGAGCGTCGGCGGTCACGCCGGCGACTGTAGGCGGTCGTCCGGACGTCACCGGAAGAGGCCTGCGTACGCGTTGAGAGCCCCGCCATTCAGCGTTCGGTGACACCCGCCGCCCCACCACCCGCCCGTGTTAAATGGTTTCCCCCCCCCCCCCGGGGGGGGGGGGGTGCCCAGGTAAAAC
>JBMOMI010000307.1:0-4565 GCA_049325235.1 Actinomycetota bacterium
AGCGCCCCCCGCGCCGCCGGCCGCCCCCGCGGCCTGCGCGTCGGCGTACAGGGCGGCCCCCAGCTTCTGGCTGGTGGTGGCGACCCGCTCGGTGGCCGAGCGAATGGCGTCCACGTCGCTGCCCTCCAGGGCCTTCTTCAGGTCGGCGAGCGCCGAGTCCACCTCCGACTTGGCGTCGGCCGGGACCTTCTCGGCGTTCTCCGCGAGGAACTTCTCGGTGGAGTAGACGAGGCTCTCCGCCTGGTTGCGGGTCTCCGCCTCCTCCCGCCGGCGGCGGTCCTCCTCGGCGTGCGCCTCGGCGTCGCGCATCATCCGCTCGATGTCGTCCTTGGGCAGCGCCGAGCCACCGGTGATGGTCATCGCCTGCTGCTTGCCGGTGCCCAGGTCCTTCGCCGAGACGTTGACGATGCCGTTGGCGTCGATGTCGAAGGTGACCTCGATCTGCGGGACGCCCCGTGGCGCCGGCGGCAGGCCGGTCAGCTCGAACATGCCCAGCCGCTTGTTGTACGCCGCGATCTCCCGCTCGCCCTGGTAGACCTGGATCTGCACCGACGGCTGGTTGTCGTCGGCCGTGGTGAAGATCTCCGACCGCTTGGTGGGGATCGTCGTGTTCCGCTCGATGAGCTTGGTGAAGATCCCGCCCTTGGTCTCGATGCCCAGGGACAGCGGGGTGACGTCCAGCAGGAGGACGTCCTTCACCTCGCCCTTGAGCACCCCGGCCTGCAGGGCGGCGCCCACGGCGACCACCTCGTCGGGGTTGACCCCCTTGTTCGGCTCGCGGCCGCCGGTGAGCTGGCGGACCAGCTCGGTCACCGCCGGCATCCGGGTGGACCCGCCGACCAGCACGACGTGCTTGATGTCCGCGACGTTGATCCCGGCGTCCTTGATGACCTGGTGGAAGGGGGGCTTGCACCGGTCGAGCAGGTCCTCGGTGAGCCGCTGGAACTCGGCCCGGGACAGCCGCTCCTCCAGGTGCAGCGGGCCGTTCTCGGACAGGGTGATGTACGGCAGGCTGATCGTCGTCTCCGTCGCCCCGGACAGCTCGATCTTCGCCTTCTCGGCGGCCTCCCGCAGCCGCTGCAGGGCCACCCGGTCCTTGCCCAGGTCGATGCCGTGGCCGTTCTTGAAGCGGCGGACCAGCTCGTCGACGATCCGCTGGTCCCAGTCGTCGCCGCCCAGGTGGTTGTCGCCGCTGGTGGCCTTCACCTCGACGACGCCCTCACCGATCTCCAGCAGGGACACGTCGAAGGTGCCACCGCCGAGGTCGAAGACCAGGATCAGCTGGTCCTCACCCTTGTCCAGGCCGTAGGCGAGCGCCGCCGCGGTGGGCTCGTTGACGATCCGCAGCACGTTCAGCCCGGCGATCTCGCCGGCCTCCTTGGTGGCCTGCCGCTGGGCGTCGTTGAAGTACGCCGGCACCGTGATCACCGCGTCGGTGATCTTCTCGCCGAGGTAGCTCTCCGCGTCCCGCTTGAGCTTCATCAGCACCCGGGCGCTGATCTCCTGGGCGGTGTAGCGCTTGCCGTCGATCTCGACGTGCCAGTCGCTGCCCATGTGCCGCTTCACCGAGCGGATGGTCCGCTCCACGTTGGTGACGGCCTGGCGCTTGGCGACCTCGCCGACGAGGACCTCGCCGTTCTTGGCGAACGCGACCACCGAGGGCGTCGTCCGCGACCCCTCGGCGTTGGCGATGACCGTGGGCTCGCCGCCCTCGAGGACGGCCACGACGGAGTTCGTCGTACCCAGGTCGATTCCGACCGGACGTGCCATGGATGTGCCCTCCGTAAGTGGGACGGGTGTGGACCTCAGGGGCCCAGCCTGGTGTTCCTGAGCGCTTCAGGCTCAAGTTTGCCTCCCTGCCCCGCCCCCTGTCAACCGACCTGAGCCGCATCGGCTCAACCTCTCCCGCCGGGGCGTGGACCGGGTCAGCGGCCGAGGGCGAAGGCCCAGGCCCAGCGGAGCAGGGACACCACGACCGGGGCGCTCAGCGCCACCAGGCCCAGCACCAGCAGGGCGGCCAGCACGCGCACGTGCAACGCCGGGCCGCCGCGGTGGTCGCGTAGCGACCTCAGCACGGCAGGGCGGCGAGGATCGGGACGGTCGCCATTCGCCCAGCGTAGGGTGACCGTCCGGGTGGCCGACGACGCCGCTCCCCGGGGTGTCCGGCCGTCAAGTTACCGGCCGGTACACTGCAGGCCTCGCGTCCCGCCCGCAAGGAGGACCCCGTGACGCTGCGCCTCGTCCTTGGCCTGCTGCTGACCGCGGCCGCGCTGCTCGTCGCCGGGCGGCGGGGGCTCTTCCTGTGGCGGGTGGCCCGCACCGCGCAGCCGGTCGAGCCGGGGCGCACCGCCGACGTACCAGTCCGGCTGCGTGCCGAGCTGGCCGAGGTCTTCGGCCAGCGCAAGCTGCTGAAGTGGTCGGTGCCCGGGGTGGCCCACTTCCTCACCTTCTGGGGCTTCCTCGTGCTCGCCGCGACGATCCTCGAGGCGTACGGCGCGCTGTTCGACAAGGACTTCCACATCCCGCTGGTCGGCCGGCAGCCCTGGCTGGGCTTCCTCGAGGACCTGTTCGCGGTCGCCGTCCTCGTCGCCGTCGCCGTGTTCGCCGTGCTGCGGCTGCGGCAGGACCCGCACCGGCTGGGCCGCCGGTCCCGGTTCTACGGCTCGCACACCGGGGCCGCCTGGCTGGTCCTCTTCATGATCTTCAACGTGGTGTGGACGCTGCTGCTGTACCGGGGCGCCCAGGTCAACACCGGGGTCTTCCCCTACCCGCGCGGGGCGTTCGCCTCCGAAGCGGTCGCCGCGCTGCTCCGCCCCCTGGGGCCTGGAACCAACGAGGTGCTGGAGACGGTCGGCATCCTGCTGCAGATCGGCGTGGTCCTCGCCTTCCTCGTCATCGTCGTCTACTCGAAACACCTGCACATCTTCCTGGCCCCGCTGAACGTCGCGCTCTCCCGCCGGCCCGACGGGCTCGGGCCGCTGCTGCCGATGTACTCCGGCGGCGCGCCGGTCAACTTCGAGGACCCCGGCGAGGACGACCTGTTCGGCCGCGGCAGGCTGGAGGACTTCACCTGGAAGGGCCTGCTGGACTTCGCCACCTGCACCGAGTGCGGACGCTGCCAGTCGCAGTGCCCGGCCTGGAACACCGGCAAGCCCCTGTCACCCAAGCTGGTCATCACCGACCTGCGGGACCACGCCGTGGCAAAGGCCCGCTACCTGCTCGCCGGCAGTGACGAGGCCCGGGCGGCGCTGCCCGAGGCGGCGCGCCGCGAGGCCGAGCGCCCCCTGGTCGGGGACGAGTCAGCGGGCGGGGTCATCCACCCGGACGTGCTGTGGTCCTGTACGACGTGCGGGGCGTGCGTCGAGCAGTGCCCGGTCGACATCGAGCACGTCGACCACATCCTCGACATGCGCCGCCACCAGGTGCTGGTGGAGTCGGCGTTCCCCAGCGAAGCCGGGGTGATGCTGCGCAACCTGGAGCACAAGGGCAACCCGTGGGGCATGAACGCCTCCGCCCGCAACGCGTGGATCGCCGAGGTGGACTTCCCGGTGCGGGTGCTCGGTGCGGACGGGGAGGACCGGATCCCCGACGACGTCGAGTACCTGTTCTGGGTGGGCTGCGCCGGGGCCTTCGAGGACCGGGCGAAGAAGACCACGAAGGCGTTCGCCGAGCTGCTGCACATCGCCGGCGTGTCCTTCATGGTGCTCGGGGAAGGCGAGGGCTGCACCGGCGACCCGGCCCGGCGCATGGGCAACGAGTTCCTGTTCCAGATGCTCGCCCAGCAGAACGTGGAGACGCTCACCGAGGTCGGCGCCCGCACGATCGTGGCGACGTGCCCGCACTGCTTCAACACCCTCGCCCGGGAGTACCCGCAGCTGGGCGCCACCGTCGAGGTGGTGCACCACACGCAGCTGCTGGCCCGGCTGGTCGACGAGGGCCGGCTCACCCCGGTCGCCCCGGTCGACGAGCTGGTCACCTACCACGACCCGTGCTACCTGGGCCGGCACAACAAGGTGTACACCCCGCCGCGTGAGGTGCTGGCCACCGTTCCCGGCGTACGGTCCCAGGAGATGCACCGCTGCAAGGAGCGGGGATTCTGCTGCGGCGCGGGGGGGGCCCGCATGTGGATGGAGGAACGCATCGGCAAGCGCATCAACGACGAGCGGGTGGACGAGGCGCTGGCCCTCGACCCGGACACCGTGTCCACCGCCTGCCCGTTCTGCCTGGTGATGCTGTCGGACGCGGTCACCGCCAAGCAGCAGAACGGCGACGCCCGCGACGGCGTCCAGGTCGTCGACGTCGCCCAGCTGCTGCTCCGCTCGGTCCGCCCCGCCCAGGCCGCGACCGCCGGCTCCTGACCACCCGTGCGCGCCATGCTCCGCGGGGGGGCCCTCGGCGTGCGCGACTTCCGGCTCCTGTGGGCTGGCCAGGCGGTGTCGACGGTCGGGGACCAGATCTTCCCCGTGGCCGTCGCGGTGGCCGTGCTCGACGCCGGCGGCGGCACCACCGGCCTCGGGGCGGTGCTCGCGGCCCGCTGGGTCGCCCTGGTGCTCTTCGTCCTGCTC
>JBMOMI010000308.1:0-4561 GCA_049325235.1 Actinomycetota bacterium
CCGCCGGATCCGGCGGACCGCCGTCCGGTCGGCGGTGGTGGCGCTGAACGTCTCCTGCCGCAGGTCGTCCGGGTGGGTCGCCACCCGCTCCAGCACCAGGACGGCGACGTCGTCCTCCCGGCCGGGGCGATCCGCCACCACCGCGTCGGCGAAGGCGTCGAGGTCGGTCCCGGCGGCCCGGCGGATCCGAGCCAGGAGCGCCCGCTCGGCGCCGGCGCCGTCCGCGGACCGCTCCTCCACCAGCCCGTCGGTGTACAGCACCACGCGGCAGCCGACGCTCAGCGGGAACCACGTCACCGGGTAGGAGGCCTGGGCGTCGATGCCCAGGGGGAGCCCGCCGGCGACGTCGAGGGTCCCGACCGCGCCGTCCGGCGTGACGAGCAGCGGGTGCGGGTGGCCGGCCCTGACCACGGAGATGCCGTCGTGCGCGGCGTCCAGGGCGGCGTACGTGCACGTGACGAACCGGTCGGCGCCGGCGGTCACGAGGAACCGGTTGGCGCGCGCCACCACCGTCGCCGGGTCGTGCCCCTCGGCTGCGTACGCGCGCAGCGCCGCGCGCACCTGGCCCATCAGCGCAGCGGCCGGCGCGGAGTGCCCCTGCGCGTCACCGATGACGATCCCGGTCCCGCCGCGGGGCAGCGGGATCACGTCGTAGAAGTCGCCTCCGACCTCCATGCCGGCGACGGCCGGGGCGTAGCGGACGGCGATCCGGCACCCCGGGACGTCGGGCACCGACGCGGGCAGCAGGCTGCGCTGCAGCGCCTGGCTGACCGACCGCTCCGCCGCCAGCATCGCCGACCGCGACAGCGCCTGGGCGAGCAGGCCGGACAGCGTGGTCAGCAGCGCCCGCTCGGAGACGGTGAACCGGTGCGGGGTGTCGTAGCTGAGCACCCACGCGCCGATCGCCTGGCCCCCGGCGACCATCGGCAGCACCGCCCAGGCCTGCTTGCCCGACGCCGTCCCGAACGCGGCGCGTTCCGGGTAGCGGGCCGCGTAGTCGCCGAGCGTCTCCAGGAAGAGCGGCGACCGCTCCCGGACGGCGTCGGTCATCGGCGTGGGCTCCTGCAGCGGCTGGTCCCGCAGCCGGGCGAGGAGCTCGTCGGCGTAGCCGCTGCTGGAGATCAGCCGCAGCCGCGGTCCCTCGACCAGCGAGATGAGCAGCCCGGTCGCCGCGAAGGCGGGCATCTGCCGCTCCATCACGGCGCTGACCTCCGAGACCGTGACCGCGCCCGCGAGCGCCGTGGCGGCCTCCTCGACGGCCCGGGCCTGGATCACCCGCAAGGGGACCCGCGACGGCTGCCGGCCAGGGGGCGGCGCGTCCTCGCCGTCGGGCAGCACCTGGACGACGACGAGCCCGGACTCACCGGCCGGTCCCGGCACCGGCGTGAGAACCACGTCGACCAGTCGCTGCCAGCCGTCCGCCCCGGTCAGCCGTCGGCGCAGTCGAGGCCCGTCCTGCCCGTCGGTGCGGTCCGCCGGCGGCTGGTCGTCGGCTCGGGAGGCGGGATGCAGGTGCGCGTCGAGGGACGTGCCGACCAGGGCTTCCGGCGGAGCGCCCAGCAGCTCACCCAGCGCACGGTTCGCCCGCAGCACGGTGCCGCGGGCGTCGAGGACGGCCAGCCCGGCGACGAGCGCGTCGGAGACCTCGCCGAGCAGCCGCCCGAAGGCGTCGGAGTCGAGCATGCCTGACGGGTCCAGCCTTCCTCGGTCCGTGGCCCGTACGGACGGGACTCACTGTAACCGCGCGACTACGCACGCGCCGTGGAATGGTGTTTGTCCACCGCCCGCAACGGGTAGCGGGAGGCGTCACCACCCGAGAGGAGACCCGATGCAGACCGGATGGCTCCAGCCCGTCGTGGACGCGCCCGGCCCGTACGCGTCGGTCCACGTGGACGTGACCCGCACCGACCAGGCCGCAGGCGAGGAGCTACGCCTGCGCTGGGCCGCGGTCCGGTCCTCGCTCAGCGACGCGGGTGCCCCCGCCGACCTCGTCGGGGAACTGGAGGAGCGGGTCCTGGCCCCGACCGGGCTACCCGGGGAGCAGGCCCGCAGCCTGGTGGCCACCGAGAAGGGCGTCCTCCTCGACCGGGTGCTGCCACGCCGTCCCCTGCGGGACTCCGGCACCTGGGGCCCCGTACCGCACCTGATGCCGGTGGTGCGGGCGCTCGCTGGGACGTTGCCGTACGCCCTGGTGGAGGTGGACCACGCCGGCGGCGACATCACGCTCGTCGACGCCGTCGGCCGCCCGCTGGAGCAGCAGGAGGTCGAGGGCGGTCACGACGTGCTGCACAAGTACGGCGGGGGCGGCTGGTCCCACCGCAGGTTCCAGATGCGCGTCGAGGACTCCTGGGAGCGCAACGCCACGGCGGTGGCCGAGCGGCTGGACGCGGTCCTCGCCGAGCACGCGCCGCAGCTGGTCCTGCTGGCCGGCGACCCGGCGGCGCGGACCTACGTCCGACGGCACGCGAGCGGGCGCGTCGCCGACCGGCTCGTGGACGTCGAAGGCGGCGGCCGCAGCGAGGGCGTGCACGCCGAGGCGTTCGCCGAGCGGGTCGAGGAGGCGCTCGCCCGGCACCGGCAGACCCAGATGGGCGAGGTGCTCGCGCGCTTCACCCAGGAGCGCGGCAGGGACGGTGCGGCGGCCGGCGGCCTCGCCGCCGTCGTGGACGCACTGCGCGCCGGCGCGGTCGACGTCCTGCTGCTGCACGACGACCCGTCCTCGACCGCGCGGCTGTGGGCCGGGGACTCGCCCTTGCACCTCGGGACCACCGAGGACGAGGTGCGCGCCCTGGGCTCGACGACCGCGACGCAGGACCGGGCCGACGCCGTGCTGCTGCGGGCGCTCGTGGCGCAGAAGGGGGACGTCGAGCTGGTCGAGGGCGAGGACGTCCTGCCGGACGGGATCGGCGCCCTGCTGCGGTTCGACGTCCGGCCGCCGGTGCC
Source organism: Actinomycetota bacterium (assembly GCA_049325235.1). Lineage (GTDB taxonomy): Bacteria > Actinomycetota > Actinomycetes > Actinomycetales > SCSIO-59966 > SCSIO-59966. The sequence goes on from JBMOMI010000308.1 coordinate 2,944, forward strand.
CGGGCGCACCTGACCGACGTTTCGCGACGGGGCAGGCGGGGAATCCGCACCCGTGACCTTCGCCACGCCGTGTCGTTGGGGAGGGAGAGCGCGGGCCACCGCCCGCCCCGACCAGGAGGTCTTGCATGGCCCGTTCCCGCCTGCCCGTCGCCGTCGCGTCCGCCGTGGCGCTGGCCCTCGCCCCGACCGCCGCCGCGGCCCACGGCCAGAGCGCCGAGTCCCGGCAGGCGAGCAGCTCCGACGCCGGCGTGTCGGTGCCGCTCGTGACCAGCCCGAACGTGCGGCTCGTCGACACGGTGCCGTACGAGACGGGGATGATCTCGGGCGCCTTCGCGCGCACCGGTTCGTACTTCTACGCCTCCAGCCTCGACAGCATCAGCGTGTTCGACACCAGCGACCCGCTGCACCCCCGGCTCGTGGGCACGGTCGACAACCTCGTGTTCGAGAACGAGTCGATGACCTACGGCGAGCGACGCCGCGGCGGCGAGGTCAGCGACCGGTTCGTGCTCGTCGGGGCCGACCTGTACCAGGCGAGCAGCAGCGACATCCAGCACGTCAACGTGGGGGGCGGGGAGCTGCTCGTCGTCGACGTCACCGACCCGACCCGCCCGCACGTGCGCTCGCGGGTGGAGGTGCCGGACAGCACCCACACGGTCGCCTGCGTCGACGAGTGGGACTGCCGTTACGCGTACAGCGTCGGTGACGGCGGCCAGTTCTCGGTCATCGACCTGGGCGACCTCGACGCCCCGCGGGTGAGCGGGTCGTTCCCGTCGGCGGCGTCCGGCCCGAACCCGGTCTTCAGCCGGGGCGCCGGCCACCACTGGAGCTTCGACGGCACCGGCCTGGGCTGGCACACCGGCTCGGGCGGGACGGCCGTCTTCGACGTCCGCGACCCGGCCAACCCGGTACCCGTGGAGGCCACCGACGCCAACGGGATCGCGCCGGGCTGGAACGACTTCATCCACCACAACTCCAAGCGGCCCAACGGCTCGAAGTTCCGGCCGGACGCCCCGCCGAGCCTCGCCAACGGCAACGTCCTGCTGGTCACCGAGGAGGACTACCTCAACGACGGCGACGAGGTCGTCTGCGATCGCGCCGGCAGCGTGCAGACGTGGTGGGTGAAGAGCCTCGACGGTGCGGCCTACCGCGCCGGCGACCCGGCCACGCCCGGCACCGGCACCATCACGCCGCTGGACTCCTCCAACGTCCCCGCGGAGTTCGGCGGCGGGCTCACCCTGCCGGCGGGTGCGTTCTGCTCGGCGCACTGGTTCGACTACCACCAGAGCGGCATCCTCGCCCAGGGCTTCTACGCCGGCGGTCTGCGGCTGGTCGACGTGCGCGACCCCCGCAACATCGCGCAGTACGGCTACGCCACCGGCGGAGCCACCGAGGTGTGGGACGCCTACTGGGTGCCGCAGCGCAACAGCAAAGGCATGGCCACCGGCAAGAAGACGAACATCGTCTACACCGCCGACCTGGTGCGCGGGATCGACGTCTACACGGTGGACCTGCCGAGCAAGGACCTCGGCGACACCGGCTCGACGCTGCCGCCGCTCCTCGGCCTCACCGCCCTCTGACGCGACCTGTGGAGGCTTTCCGGGGTCTCACGGGGCTCGGA
>JBMOMI010000309.1:0-624 GCA_049325235.1 Actinomycetota bacterium
CGGAGTCCCCGGCCTGATGGAGGTCGCCGCCGTAGTTCTCGCGCTCATCGTCTTCGTCGCGCTGGTGACGTACCAGATCGCGTACTCCCGACTCATCTTCGTCTCCGGGCTGGAGCGCCACCTACCGCGCATCTTCACCCACCTCAACCCGCGCACCCGCAACCCGGTGACAGCGCTGCTGGTTCAGGGCGCCATCTCGTCGACCGTGATGGTCACGCTGTTCTCCCAGTCGTCGATGGCGAACGTGACCGTGTACCTGACCGGCTCGCTGAGCGTCATCTGGTTGGTGTCCGGCTTCTTCTTCTTCGTCCCGCTCGTCCGGGCGCGCATAAAGTACGCGGACCGCTACGCGAGGGAAGACTTCTGGCGGATCCCCGGTGGCATGCCGGCCGTCTGGGCGGTCGCCGTGATCGGGTGCCTGAGCACCGTGGCCGGCATTTACTACTCGTTCGCGACGCCGTGGATCGACGTCCCTGCCGGCACCTGGATGACGTGGCTCGGCTCGGTCACCGGGGTCACGCTGCTCATGGGCTTGTTGGTCTACATCTTTGGACGCCGGTCCGCGGCCAAGCTCAGTGCGCCGGACGCGCTCGCGCACCTCGCCGTCCTGGAGATGCCCAAGCA
>JBMOMI010000309.1:634-3577 GCA_049325235.1 Actinomycetota bacterium
GGCCGCCGCCGCCCACCCGAGGGACGCTCTCGCCGCGCCGGCCGCCCCGTCCCCACGTCCCCATCAACCCCGGACCAGGAGTTGCATCGACCATGGCCGTCGACACATCTTTGACCGACCTCCCCGACAAGCCTTCGAGCCCGGTCGTCCACCCGCTGGACCCACTGACCGGCGACGAGGTCCAGCGTGCCGCTGCGATCATCGGGAGCAGCGAGCATGCCACCAAGACCCTCCGCTACGTGACGATCTCACTGGCTGAGCCGGACAAGCCTGCGAACCTGGTGTTCGACGAGACAGCGCTGCCGCCGCGCCGCGCGTTCGTCGTTGCCTACGACGGCGCCCAGAAGCTCATCCACGAAGGTGTCGTCGACCTCGACCTCGGCGCGGTCGTCTCCTGGACGCCGGTACCCGGCCGCTTCCCGTCCTATCTGGCCGAGCACATGGAAGGCGTCGAGAAGGTCGTCGTCGAGGACCCGCGCTGGCAGGAGGCCATGCGTAGGCGCGGGGTCACCGATTTCAGCCTGGTGATGGTCGATCCCTGGCCGAGCGGCTACTACGGCGAGGCGGACCACTACGACAACTCGCCGCTACTGTGCCGGCCGCTGACCTTCGTGCGCTCCGAGCCGGGCGAGCACGGCTACGCCCGGCCGGTCGAGGGCGTCATCGTGACCTTCGACCTGGACGCGATGAAGGTCGTCGACGTCGAGGACCACGGCGTCGTTCCACTGCCGCGGCACCCCGGCAACTACGAGGAGCGGTTCATGTTCCGCGAGGGCAACCGCCCTGCGTTCACCCAGTTTCGAGACGGTGTCAAGCCGATCGAGGTCATCCAGCCCGAGGGCCCGAGCTTCACCGTCGACGGCTGGAAGGTCGACTGGCAGAAGTGGTCGCTACGGGTCGGGTTCAACCCGCGCGAGGGTCTGGTGCTGCACCAGGTGGCCTATGACGACCGGGGCGTCGTCCGGCCGATCATGTACCGGGCCGCGCTGTCCGAGATGGTCGTGCCCTATGGCGACTCCTCGCCCACGCACTGGAACAAGAACGTGTTCGACATGGGCGAGGTCGGGATGGGCCTCATGGCCAACGCACTCACCCTCGGCTGCGACTGCCTCGGCGAGATCCACTACTTCGACGTGGTCGTCAACGACTCGCTCGGCAATCCGGTGACCATTCCGAACGCCGTCTGCATGCACGAGGAGGACTACGGAATCGCGTGGAAGCACACCGACTTCCGCACCGGCGTCGTCGAGGTCCGCCGCTCCCGCCGGCTGGTCATCTCGTTCATCGCCACCGTCGGCAACTACGAGTACGGCTTCTTCTGGTACCTCTACACCGACGGCAACATAGAGTTCGAGGTCAAGCTGACCGGCGTCCTCACCACCGGCGCGGTGCGGGAGGGTGAGAAGCCCCGTCACGGGAACCTCGTCGCCCCGGGCCTCTACGGGCCGCACCACCAGCACCACTTCAACGTGCGCATGGACATGTGCATCGACGGTCCGGCCAACTCCGTCTACGAGGTCGACTCGATCCCCGAGCCCGACCCGGCGCGCAACCCGCACTCGAATGCATGGATCACCCGCGAGACGCTCGTGGAATCGGAAGCCGAGGGCGCACGCGACTGGGAGTTCTCCACGGCCCGGTACTGGAAGATCGTCAACCCGTCGAAGCTCAACGAGCTCGGCAGCCCGGTGGGCTACAAGCTCATGCCGCGTGACGTCATCCCGTCGATGGTGCAAGAGGGCTCCTACATCTACGACCGCGCTCGGTTCGTCCAGCACAACCTGTGGGTGACCAGGTACGACCCGAGGGAGCGGTACGCAGCGGGCGACTACCCGTACCAGAGCCCCGACGCGCAGGGCCTGCCGACCTACATCGAGGACGACGCGTCGCTTGAGAACACCGGCGTCGTCCTCTGGTACACCGTCGGCGCCCACCACATCGTGCGCCCCGAGGACTGGCCGGTCATGCCGTGTGCCTACATCGGCTTCATGCTCAAGCCGGTCGGGTTCTTCGACGGCAACCCGGCGCTCGACCTGCCCCCGTCGCCGGCGAAGTGCCACACCGCCAGCGGGTGTACGTGCTCAGGCGGTGACGCCTGCGGCTGCCACGGGGTGCCGGCGGTGGAGCAAGCCGAGGATCGGTAGCGGACCCGGGAGGCGTTTGGGCCGTCCTGCTGCTGGATGTACGGACGGCCTGGCGCGGCGTCAGACGGTAGCGCGACGCCTCCCGTCAGGCCGGGTCGTAGCACCTTCGCGCGGCTCGTAGGGGCACAGCGGGTCCGACTCCAGCGGGTCACCCGTCCGGGCCAGCGCCCGGGCCCGGGAGCCGCCGCACCAGCGGGCGTAGGAGCAGCGGCCGCAGCGGCCCTTGTACCGGGTCACGTCGCGCAGGGCGACCACGTCGGGGTGGTGGCGGTACAGCTCGACGATGTCGTCGGCGGGGACCCTGCCCAGGGGCATCGGCATGAACCCGGAGGGCTGGACCGTCCCGTCGTGGGCGATGAAGACGATCCCGTTGCCGTCCCGGACGCCGAAGCCCCGGCCCAGCGGGCTCGCCTCGATCTGCTCGTCGGTCAGGCCGGCGCGGCGCATCCGGCGCACAGCGACCCGCCGGTACTGCATCGCCTCCACCGTCTTGACCTGGAACGGCGCCTCGGCGTTCAGACCGTGCAGCCAGTGCATGAGCCGCTCGGCCCGGCCCGGTTCGAGCTCCTGCAGGTGGGAGCCGCGGCCCACGGAGATGAGGAAGAACAGGCTCCAGCGCATGAGGGTGTGGTGACGCAGGCGCTCGTAGACCGCAGGGAGGTCGTCCACCGTCTGGGCCGACACCAAGGTGTTGACCTGCACCGGGACACCCAGCGCCGCGGCGTCCTGCAGGGCGGTGACCGTGGCGTCGAAGGTGCCCGCCACCCCGCGGACGCCGTCGTGGTGCGCGGCGTCCGAG
>JBMOMI010000309.1:3587-4543 GCA_049325235.1 Actinomycetota bacterium
CTGCACCCCGGCCCGCTGCAGCTGAGCCAGACGCTCGCGGGTGAGCAGCTCGGTGACCGCAGGGGCCAGTGACACCCCGATGCCGCGGGCGCCGGCCTCGGCGATCAGCAGGTCCAGGTCACCGCGACGCAGCGGGTCTCCGCCGGTGAGCACGACGTGCGGCAGCGGCGAGCCGAACCCGGTCATCGCGTCGAGCACCGACAGCGCCTGTGCCGTGGTCAGCTCCCCAGGCGCCGGGTCCGGCATGGCGGTGGCACGGCAGTGGCGGCAGGCGAGTCCGCAGGCCGTGGTCAGCTCCCAGTAGATGATCATGGGGGCGCGGGAGTAGACCCACCCCTCGGGGCGGACAGCGCCGATGCCGTGGTGCGGGTGAGAGGTCATTCCGAGCCCCTTCGCGAGTGGTCTGCGGCAGCACGGTAGCCCTGTGACGGGAGCGACGACTCGGGGCCCCGGAGCGTACGCTCGACGTCCGCGAGACTGCCTGGACGCTGCAGCGGCCACCGTCGCTCGCCCGTGAAGGAGACAGCCGATGCCCGAGCTCGTCAGCCCCGACCAGCACGCGAGCCCCGAGCGGGCGCGGCGTCCCCGCGTGCTGGTGTTCGACGTGAACGAGACGCTGTCGGACATGTCCCCGCTGGCGGACAGGTTCGAGGAGATCGGCGCGCCAGGGCATCTGGCCACCAGCTGGTTCGCCGGTCTGCTGCGCGACGGCTTCGCGCTCGCCGTCACCGGCGGGTCCCAACCGTTCTCGCGCATCGGCGAGGAGTCGCTGCGGATCCTCCTCGGCGGCGTCTCGCTGAGGGTCGGCCTCGACGACGCGGTGGCCCACGTCATGGCCGGTTTCGGTGAGCTGCGGGTGCACGAGGACGTGCCGGGCGGCGTCCGCGCCCTCGCCGGCCTGGGCATCCGTCTGGTGACGTTGAGCAACGGCGCCGCTTCGATCGCGCACCGGCTGC
>JBMOMI010000310.1:0-4527 GCA_049325235.1 Actinomycetota bacterium
CGCGCCGGTTCGTTCACTGCTGGCACGTCGCCGGCGGGGTGGCGCGCCAGCGTCAGCACCAGGACGCCCGCCTCCTGCTTCCGCTCGACCCGGAAGCACGCTCCGGCCGGCTCATCCCTCATCCAGTCGGCGACCTGATCGGCCGCCCACTTCGCCGGCGGCAGGTACTTGTTCTCTTCCGTCATGCGGCGCTGGGTCCCCTGCCGCGGCCGAGCCGCGGGTCTCGTCCCGGCCCCTCGGCCAGGATCTTGTCGACCGGCCCGAACATGGCCCGGTCCGCCTTGTGGTAGTCGCCCGACAGCGCCCGGCGGAACGCGGCCTGCCGGCGGATGGCTATGCGCCGCTGGCGGTCGGCCTCGGCGTCGGGCCCGCGCAGCAGCTGCACCGCCCGTCCGATCGGGATGACGTCCGCGCTCATGCGTACCCGCCGATCCACACCCGCCGCCACCGCCGGCCGCAGCCGCAGGCGACCCGCTCCTCCGCCACATCCGTCCGCCGGCGCTGCTCCAGCAGCCGGCGTTCCTGGACGCAGGCGTCGTCGAGGCATGGCATGGCCGCGGTCCTCCGCGCGGCGATCGCCGCCGCGACGGTGAATCCCGTCGTGTCCTGGGTCACATGGCTGTCGGGGGTTCGTGGCGGCCCGGGCGCGAAGGGCCCAAAGACGAAGGGCCCCGCCACCGAAGTGACGAGGCCCGCGCGCTAGGAATCTGGTGAGGCGGAATCGCCGCCCGTTAGTGAACGTGCATGCGCCTCGTGCGCACGGAAGTCAAGTTCGCGGGTCCAGCACCTGGTCGTGGTGGCCGGTCACGAAGGCCGGCGGTGGGCCGGCGCCCACCCATAGCGAGAGCCAGACGCGCCTCGTGCGCACGATCTCGGCCACCTCCTCGGCGCTGAGCTCCCAGCAGGTCACCAGCTGCGCGCCGTCCCGATGCGCCGGGAGCGGATAGACCGTCTCCTCCTCGCCGGCCGGCGGGGTGAGCACGACGTTCGCCTCTGGGAAGTGGACGCCGGTCCCCATCAGGCCGCCGCCCCGCCGCGCCGGTCCGTCCGCCGGCGGCGCGCCTCGTCCAGCTCGTCGTACACCAGCCGCAACGCCTCGCAGGCCTGGCGCACCACGGCGCCCTGGGCGTGCGCCTCGGTCTCACCGGTCACCTGCTCGACGATGACCCGCCACACGCGGATCTGCCCCTCGTCCACCAGCGGCGAGATCAGCGCGTGGAACAGGCGCGCGTTCACCGGGCCCACGCCCTGCACGCCCAGCTGCCGGTCGCCCTTCAGCGCCTGGGCGATGCGCCGGCCGGCGTCCACCATGGCGTCGGTGACGATCGCGGACGGGTCCGCCCGGCCGCCGTCGATCTTCTCCAGGACCTGGCGCTCGCCGTCCCGCACACCGGCGCGCAGGCACCAGTCGCGGAACAGCCGCCGCGCGGCACGGTGCTGCTCGTCGGTGAGGCTTCCCCGGCCATGCAGTAGGTCGAAGGCGTCGGAGCGCTTCGCGGCCAGCACCTGTTCGCCCGCGCCTCGTCGCAACGAGACGTCCCTCGATGTGGGTAGCTTCACGATCTCGGCCGACACGCCCCAGGCCTCGGGGTTGCGTTGGACCAGCCGCTCGGCGTGGCGCTGCTCGGCTAGGCGCTCGGCCCGCGCCGCCTGGATGGCCTGTGGATCGGCGGGGCCAGCCCGGCCCCTGCTACGCGCCATGATGTACGCTTTCGAACGACGCCCCGGAACGCTCGTAGAACATCCGGAAAGCTAAACCATGTGGCGGGTCGCCGCAAACTAGTCGCGAAGTGTTTACGGCTCCGCTAACCTTTCGCGACCGTCACACGACTGGCCCCAACTCTGGCCAAGGGGAAGGTTTCAACCCATGGGCTTCAGGAGCCGCCAGCTGCGCACCGCCGCCGAGCGCTACCTCGCCCGGCGCGGGACCTCCGTCCCGCCGGCCGGCGTCCGGCGGCTGCTCGAGGACGCGGCGGCCCACCTCCTGGCCCGGTTCCCGGCCGTGAAGCCCGCCGCCGCGGCCGAGGCCGCCCTGGCCGCCTGGTCCGACATGGAGGGGCGGCGCACCCGCTGCTACGTCGACCTCCAGGCCTCGACGCCGCACCTCCTGTTCCTGGTCGATCCCGTCGCCGGCGCGCGCCGGCCCATCCCCGTGGTCGACCTGGTGCGGATCCTCGGGCCCCGGAGCGCGGCGGCCTGAGGTCGGGCGCCACACCCGTTCTCGGCGCATCACCAGCCCAGCGCCGCCGCCGCACCCCGTCCGGCGGCTTGACCCGTCAAACCCCGCTCATGGGCCCGGCAGGGCGGCTCCGGCCGCTCTAGGGCCATTCTACGCCCGGAGGTCGGCCGCCACGCCCGCGGATCTCGCCGCCTCTCTCCCGAGAGGCCATGCTGAGGAGCCGCTTCGGGGGCGCGCGAAGGGGCCGCGCGGGAGCGCGGCCCCGTGGGGCTTCGGCCTCACGGCCCCGCCGTGAACGCCGTGCGGCCCGACGAGGGCCGCTCCGATCTCATCTGAAACCCCGCGTGGCGCGACCAGCGCCACTCCAATCATCCTTGCTCCTGTCTAAGATTCACCCCGAAGGGGGATTCTCACCCCCAGAGGGAATCACGTGGAGTCAGGCGGCGCCGCCGGGGAACCGGCGCCAGGGTCCGAGGCGCCGTGCGGCTGGGAGGCGCGGGGATCGAGCGCCGCTTCGCGGCTGAGGGCGGAGGCGATCGCGAGCTCCATCTCCGCGATCCGGTCGCGCAGGCGGCGGCGGTCGCTCTCCCGGGCGGCGCGGGCCAGGAGCGCCCTGGCCTGGGCCAGCCCCCGCTCCAGGGCGCGCCGGTCGCCGGCCACGCGCCGGGCCCGGCCGAGTCGATCCGACTCCTCCGGCGTCAGGCCCGCCCGCCGCTCCTGGGCGCGCGTCCATAGGCTCAGCAGCTCGCCGGCGGCCGTGGGCAGGAGAAGGCGATAGTAGTTGGTGTCCTGCTCCACCTGCGGCCCGACCTCTCCGGCCGGGATCGTGGTCGGCCGGATCCGCCGCTCCCGTTTGATCCACCCTCCGAGCTCCAGCTGGTCGAGCACGCGCGCGACCTGGCTGACGGCGATACCCAGGACCGCCGATATCTGTTTCACGCTCGGGTAGACCCGGCCCGTGGTGACGGCGAAGCCCAGCAGGTAGTCCAGCACCTGGTGGGCGCACCAGCTGTAGGTCATGAACTTGTCGCCCATGTGCCCGCGGCGCACACCCTTGGGCTTGCCGTTCCGCGCCAGCCGATCGAAGGCCTCCAGGCGCTTGCGCCTCTGCTTCTCGGTGATCCGGAACACCGGCTCCCCGGCGCCCAGGCTGGGCCGCGACTTCCGCCGGACCGGCTGCAGCGTGCGCCCGTCCTCGTTCTTCCCGGGCCAGGCGAACCCCTCCCAGGTGGTCCCGGCGGCCGTCATGACGGATCTCCGTCCGTGGCGGCGTCCAGTTCGGCGATCTGCTCGCGCAGCCGGAGCACCTGGCGGCGGATCTCGCGCCGCTCGCGGGGCGTGAGCTTCCCGTCCTCGGTGGCCTCGCGGACCAGGCGCTGCGTCGCCGCGGCCTCCTCGGTCAGCCGCTCGGCCTCGGTCCGGATGTCCTCGACCGCGCCGATCGGAGCCTGCAGCTCGGCCATCGCCAGGGAGTAGAGGGGCGCGCCGGCCCGGGCCTCGAGCTGGGCCATGACGTCGGCCGGCATGAACTGGCCGGCCTCGGGGTCGGTGAAGCGGTGCAGCTGGCTCTTCTCGAGGCGGCACGATGCGGCGGCCTCGATCAACCCGCCGCACGCCTCGATCAGGCGTCCGGCGAGCAACGCGTGACGCTGTGCGTCCACGTGGGAACTCCCCCATTGGGTTTCCCGGTTTCAGGGCGCAGCGCATCGGCCACCCTCTCCATGCTCAGGGAGGGCGGACGCCATGCAGGGCCGGGCGCAAACCGTTCGTCCAGCTCCGGCAGCGCCGGAGCGGGTGGGCCAGCAGGCCCGACGCCTGCAGGGCGGCGCACGCGCTCCATTGGCGGGAGAGCGTGCGCGCGAGCCCCGCGGCCGGTGCCGGGAACCTGTTGCGTTGGATGGCCGGGGCCCTACGCAGGCCCCGGCCGCTTCGATGTGGGATCAGTCGTCTCTCAGGCCGTGTCGGGCCGTGCGGGCGTCACGCGCCGCCGGGCGCCGGACCTGGAGACGGTCCTCGGGCGCCCAGGCGCTCCCGGTCCCTCGCCATCCGCGCGAGGAGCAGCCGGGCGGCTCGCGCCCGGATGGTGGTGGCGGCGGCAAAAATGGTCCGAATCAGGAACAACGCCGGCCGGCCGGAGTTGGGCGGCGCGAGGATCCAGGATCGCCGCGCGGCCCCGTCCATGGCTACGGCCCAGGCCGCGTCGGGTCGGGAGCGCTCTGCGCGACGACCGCGGCCGAGTGTCCGCGCCGCGTCGGGTCGGGAGCGCTCTGCGCGACGACCGCGGCCAAGCTAATGCGCCGCGTCGGGTCGAGGACGCGGAGCGTCCTGACCGCGGCGAAAACCCAAAG
>JBMOMI010000311.1:0-4511 GCA_049325235.1 Actinomycetota bacterium
GGCCCCGCACCAATAGGTTCGTCGCAGGGCCACCCTGCACCAACAGCCGGGGGGCCGGGGGGCGGTTACCCGAGGCCCGCACCCACGAGCGACCCGACGAGCCACGTCACGCCCATCGCGAGGAGACCGACGCCGACGTTGCGCGCCACCGCCGGCCGCGCAGGGGCCTTCCCGAGGCGCGCGCTGAGCACACCGGTCAGGACCAGCGCCGCCGTGACCGCGGCAACCGTGACCGGAACCCGCCACGACAGCGGTGGAAGCACGATGGCCAGCAGCGGCAGGAGCGCTCCGACGGCGAAGGACGCCATCGACGACCAGGCGGCGTGCCACGGGTTGGTGCGCTCGGTGGCGTCGATGCCGAGCTCCACCTCGGCATGTGCCGCCAGCGCGTCGTGCTCGGTCAGCTGGACGGCGACCGCCCGTGCCAGTTCGTCCGAGAGCCCCTTGGCACGGTAGAGCTCGGTGAGCTCGTCGAGCTCGTGCTCCGGCAGATGCTGCAGCTCCCAGCGCTCGAGAGCCAAGGCGGCCTTCTCGGTGTCCGCCTGGGTGCTGACGGAGACGTACTCGCCCCCGGCCATCGACAGGGCTCCCGCGACAAGGCCGGCCAGCCCCGCGACGAGCACCGAGCCGCGGTCTGCGCTGGCACCGGCCACGCCGACCACCAGCCCCGCCGTGGACACGATGCCGTCGTTCGCGCCGAGCACGCCGGCCCGCAGCCAGTTGAGCCGGCTGGCGAGGTCACCGGCGTGCGGCTCGTCCTCGTGGTCGACGTCCCGCGGCGGGTCGCCGGCGTGGTCAGTCACCGTCGCGCTCCACCGCCGTCGCTCCGAGCCGCCGGGCGTGCCGCGTGATCCGGTGGGCCAGCTCGACGTCCAGCTGCGTGACGCCACCGGCGGAGTGGGTGGAGAGCTCGAAGCGGACCGTCCGGTACCGCAGGTCGATGTCGGGGTGATGGTCCATCTGCTCGGCCTCGTCGGCCACCGCGGTGACGAGTGCGACGGCGTCGGTGAAGCTCGGCGCCTCCACCAGCGCGTGCAGGGCGCCCTCCCGCCACTGCCATCCGGCCAGGTCGGCGAGCTGTCGGGTGATCTCCTCGTCGTCCAGCAGTCGTGTCATGCCTGTCACGGTGGCCCGCCGTCGCCCAGCCGTCAACGCGGCTGCGGCCGCTCTGCGACAGTGGCGACCGTGTCGGACCCCCAACCAGCCGTCCTCGTGGTCGGCGCCGCCATCGTCGACGACCTGACGGCGCCGTCCCTCCTGCTCGCCGCGCGGCGCAGCGCACCGTCCCGTCTCGCCGGCGGCTGGGAGCTGCCGGGCGGCAAGGTGGAGCCGGGGGAGGACCCGGCCCGCGCGCTGCACCGCGAGCTGGCCGAGGAGCTGGGTGTCGAGGTCGTCCTGGGTGCGCTGATCCACCCGGTGGACGGCGAGGACTGGCCGCTGCCGCCATCGGCGCGGCTGCGCGTGTGGACGGCGCAGGTCACCTCCGGTGAGCCGCTCCCGCTGGAGGACCACGACCTGCTCCGCTGGGTGCCGCTGGACGAGGCGCTGGACGTCGCGTGGCTGGCGGCCGACGTGCCCGTCGTGCGAGCTCTGCGTGAGATATCTCAAAGCAAGACTTGACCGGTTCTTTACCACAACTTGCCCGAAGCGCCGGTGTGCGGCAAGGTGGACCGCCGGTTCACAGCGCGGCCCGGTCTGGCCGCGGGATCCAGACGTCCTGACTTGGAGGTGCTGCACCATGCCGGCCCCGTCCGCCCTACGACCGAGCAGCCGGCTCGCCGGCAGCTCGATCGCCCCCTTGGTCTTCTGGCCATCCATCGCGATCATCGCTGGCTTCGCCCTGTTCGCCGTCGTCGCCCCCGACGCTGCGAGCGCAGGCATCGGCGCGGTGCAGAGCGGCATCATCGACTCGCTCGGCTGGTACTACGTCCTGCTCATCGCCGGGTTCGTGGCGTTCTCGCTCTGGATGCTGTTCAGCCGGTACGGGGACATCCGCCTCGGGCGGGACGACGAGGAGCCCGAGTTCGGGATGAAGTCGTGGTTCGCCATGCTGTTCTCCGCCGGCATGGGGATCGGGCTCGTGTTCTGGGGTGTCGCCGAACCGCTGAACCACTTCGCCTCTCCCCGACCCGGTTTCGCGGGTGGTGAAGTGGAGGCCGCCCGGCAGGCGATGACGCAGACCTACGTCCACTGGGGAGTTCACGCCTGGGCCATCTACGTGGTGGCCGGCCTCGCCATCGCCTATGCGGTGCACCGCAAGGGACGCCCGGTCTCCATCCGCTGGGCGCTCGAGCCGCTGCTCGGCAGCCGCGTCCGGGGTCGCCTCGGTGACGTCATCGACGTCACTGCGGTCGTCGGCACCCTCTTCGGGGTCGCGACCTCGCTGGGCTTCGGCGTGGCGCAGATTGCGGCAGGCCTCGACTTCGTGGGCCTGGTCGGCGGTGGTGCGGGTTCGGTGGTGCTGCAGGTGGTGCTCATCGCCGTCATCACGGCCATCGCGACGCTCTCGGTCGTCAGCGGGGTCGGCAAGGGCATCAAGTGGCTCTCGAACGTCAACATGGGGGTTGCCGGCGCCGTCCTGCTGTTCGTGCTCGTGGCCGGGCCGACCGTCTTCCTGCTGCGCGAGTTCGTGCAGAACTTCGGCGACTACTTCACGAACGTCCTGCGTCTGACGTTCGACGTCAGTGCGTACCGCGGCGCCGAGGGCGAGGCATGGCAGGCGGGCTGGACCACGTTCTACTGGGGCTGGTGGATCTCCTGGGCGCCCTTCGTCGGCGTGTTCATCGCCCGGATCTCGCGGGGGCGCACCGTCCGCGAGTTCGTGGCCGGCGTCCTGATCGTGCCGACCCTCCTGACGTTCCTGTGGTTCTCGGTGCTCGGCGGCACCGCGCTGCACCGCGAGCTGTTCGGAGGCGGCGGTCTGGTGGGCGAGGACGGGACGGTCGGCACCGAGTCGGCGCTGTTCGGGATGCTCGACGCCCTGCCGGGCGGCGCGGTCGTCATCGGCCTGGCCCTGCTGCTCATCGTCACGTTCTTTGTCACGTCGTCCGACTCCGGCTCGCTGGTGGTCGACATGCTGGCGTCCGGCGGGAACATCGACCCGCCCCGGTGGAGCCGGGTGCTGTGGGCGGTGCTCGAGGGCGCGGTCGCGGCGGCGCTGCTGCTCGTCGGTGGCGGAGGCCTCGGCGCACTGCAGACGGCCGCGATCGTCACGGCGCTGCCGTTCAGCGTGGTGATGGTGGCGATGGCGGTCGCCACGGTGCAGGCGCTGCACCGCGAGCACCAGGCGTGGCTGCGGCGAGAGCACGCGCTGCACCTCGAGGCGGTGACCGAGCACGTCACGACTCAGCTCGCCGAGCCGGCCGACCGTCGCTGACGCAATAGCCAGGGTTGTTGCCGCGATCGGCGCCGTTGAGCGGCAACAACCCTGGTTATTGCGGTGAGGGGGCGGGCCTAGACTGGTGCGGTCCCCCGCCTTCTTCCGGATCGAGCGATCTCGCATGCCCACCCGCACCGACCTGCGCAACCTCGCGATCGTGGCCCACGTCGACCACGGCAAGACCACCCTCGTCGACGCGATGCTCTGGCAGACCGGCGCGTTCAGAGCCCACCAGGCAGTCGACGAGCGAGTCATGGACTCGAACGACCTGGAGCGCGAGAAGGGCATCACGATCCTCGCCAAGAACACGGCGGTCACCTACTCCGGGCCCGCCGCCGGCGGGACGCCGGTCACGATCAACATCGTCGACACGCCCGGGCACGCCGACTTCGGGGGCGAGGTGGAGCGAGGCCTGTCGATGGTCGACGCGATCGCGCTGCTCGTCGACGCCAGCGAGGGACCCCTGCCCCAGACGCGGTTCGTGCTGCGCAAGGCCCTGGCCGCCCGCCTGCCGGTCATCGTGGTCATCAACAAGGTCGACCGGCCCGACGCCAGGATCGCCGAGGTCGTCGACGAGGTGTACGAGCTGTTCCTCGACCTGATCGACGACAGGGCAGACCAGAGCTCTGTTCTCGATTTCCCGATCGTCTACGCCTCCGCCAAGGCCGGCCGCGCGAGCCTGAACCGCCCCGGCGACGGCGAGCTGCCCGACGCGCCGGACCTCGAGCCGCTGTTCGCCACCATCCTGGACGCCGTCCCGACGTTCGAGTACTCCGGCGACGCGCCGCTGCAGGCGCACGTGACGAACCTCGACGCGTCGCCCTTCCTGGGGCGCCTGGCGCTGTGCCGGGTGCACGCCGGCACGATCCGCAAGGGGCAGCAGGTCGCCTGGTGCCGCCGCGACGGCTCCGTCGAGCGCGTCAAGGTGACCGAGCTCATGCTCACCGAGGCGCTCGAGCGGGTCCCGGCGGACAGCGCCGGCCCCGGCGACATCATCGCCGTCGCAGGCATCCCGAGCATCACGATCGGTGAGACGCTGGCCGACCCCGACGACCCGCGTCCGCTGCCGCTCATCACCGTCGACGAGCCGGCGATCTCGATGACCATCGGCACCAACACGTCACCGATGGCC